>CBDTTR010000108.1:0-6964 GCA_965363405.1 uncultured bacterium
TTGAAAATGCTAATAGCCCTTTTAAATATTCACTTTCGCTTTCAGGATAACCAGATTGGGGAATTTAAGGATGTGCGATGTAGGATAAAACGAATGCGGATTTCGGCCCCGGTGAAATAGAAGCAAAGATCATTTCACGGGGTAAAATTGCGGAATTAAAATCATAAGCCCAAAACAAATGGGCTCGAACTTAAAAACTTTAGTCACTTTAGTCAATTTAGATCACTTTAGGCACTTAATCTCACTTTAGATCACTTGCATTTAACAACTGACAATTTATCGTGAACTATTTGAGGACATTATGGCACAAGAAGGTGAAAAAAGAATAATTAATAAGATTGTTCAGATGGCTGATGAAGAGGCCGGCAAGATAATGGCTGATGCCCAGTCAGATACCGACGAGATAAGAAAAGCGGCAGAACTGAAAGCAAACTCAGAAGCTCAGGATATTATTAAACACGGCACCCAGGAAGCGAAAAGGGAAAAGCAAAGAATTCTGGCAGATGCACGCCTCAAAGCCAAAAGAAAGATGATGTCCATGCAGGAGCACCTGATGCAGGAAAGTTTTGGGCAGGCAACCAAATACCTCCGGGAACTGGTCGTTAAAGGAGAAGATGCCGGATATAAGTACAACACCATCATTACTAATTTTATTAGAGAGGCAGCAGAAATAATTGGTCATCAATCCCTCAAGCTCTCTTTTAACCGAAGGGACAAGGATAGATTTCAACCGCTCTTATCTCAGATAAGTCAAGATATCTCTCAGTCTATGGGCAAGAAGGTAACACTTTCAATTGATGAGAAGACCACCCCTACTTTAGGCGGTGTAAATGTTACAAGCGAGGATGGCTCAGTGGGGGTAGATAACACCCTGGAATCCAGAATGAGCCGATTTAACGAACAATTAAAAACTGAAGCAACCAGGATTCTTTTCTAAGAGCAGAATATGGAAATAGATACTCAATTCATGATTATCGTAATCGGGATGGTTTTGATACTCTCCCTGCCTCTTCTCATTTTTCTAACCAAATCGGTACAGAATATCACCCCCTATCTTTACATGAACGCTCGACTTAAGGCTAAAGAAGGGAGGCTCATCACCAAAGCACAACTGGAAGAAATGACTGCTTCTCACTCCATTTCAGATATTTCCTCCATCCTTGAAGGCACAGTATATGGGGGTGAAATGCAGGGGTTCATGATCAACAGCTCTGCAAATCTGGAGGAGATGCTTCAAACACATCAGGCCAATTTATACAATGAACTTATGGGAATGATGCCCGAAAAAATCAAAGATGTTTTTTCCTATCTCTGCCAGGAGCTGGAAGTAAACACGATTAAATCGCTTCTCCGGGATATTCATGCACAGATACCTGTAGGACACACATCACTTAAATTAACCTCAAACGGGGAATTGGAGGAGGAAAAACTAAAAAGGCTGTCTGAGTCACGCAACATTGCTGAGATGATTCCCCTCCTGGAGGGCACTTCATACGAATCCCTCATGGAAACACTTCCTGGCTATGAACAGTCTAAAAAACTTCACACTCTTGAATCTCTACTGGATAAAATAGTCCTTACGAACACCTGGAAAGTAATTTCCTCAAGGGGTGATTTATCCCTGATTCAAGATTACTTTGCTGTCAAGATTGACGTATTAAACATGAAAGTTCTGCTGAGAGCAAAGAGAGACCGCTTAAACTGGGATGAGATTGAACCCTTCATATTCCCTCAAGGACATCTCTTCCACCAATCCAAGACAAGCTACGGTGAAGAGGAAGACATCAGAGGATTGATCACCGGTCTGGGAAAAATGCCATTTTACAATTCCTTAATGGAAGCTCTCCCGGAATATGAAAGAACGCATTCCCTGCTGTCTTTAGAGAAAGTGCTGGACGAGTCCCTTTTAAGAACAGGTTGGGACATATCTGTGAAACACCCCTTTGGCATTGGTCCTCTTGTGGGTTTTCTTTCCTTAAAGGAAGTTGAGATGCAAAACGTAAGAGCCCTGGCTGTAGCCAAAGAAGCAAACCTTAATCACGATGATATCAGATCGCTAATGGTGAACATCTGACATGGAACTTATCGTTATCGGAGATGAAAACACACAGACAGGCTTTAAGCTTGCTGGAGTCAAACGTACATATCCTGGAGATGAAGCAAAGGATCACTTAGAAAAAATGCTCCAGGAAAGTACCGTAGGCATCATATTGATTAATGAGCGGTATGCTGAAGAAAACAGAGAGATCTTAACCCGAGCTAAGAAAGAGAAGAAAAAGCTAACACCCATTATCGTAGAGATACCTGATTATACAGGCCCTATAGAAAGAGAGATCGATCCTTTACAGGAACTTATCAGGAGGGCTCTGGGAGCCCAGATAGAAGAGGAGGAATAAGCCTTGAAAGAATATAAAAAAGGAAACATAAGAAGCATTGCTGGCCCCATGGTAATCGCGGAACAGATGTCAGGCTGTGAAATGTATGAGGTGGTGAGAGTCGGAGAAGAAAAATTGATGGGAGAAACCATCAAACTCATTGAAGACCTCGCCTATATCCAGGTCTATGAAGACACAACGGGGCTAAAACCAGGTGAAGTGGTAACCCGCACAGGAATGCCTCTCTCTGTGGAACTGGGTCCTGGAATCATCGGAAACTTCTACGATGGTATTCAAAGACCCCTGCAGGAAATCAAGAACCGGTCGGGGGATTTCATTAGCCGAGGAATCATGTTGCCAGGACTGGATCCGGATAAAAAGTGGGATTTTACCCCAACGGTGGAAAAAGGCGCGGATCTTTTTGAAGGAGATATCATTGGTACGGTACCTGAATCCAAGGTAATCACTCATAAGGTAATGATACCTCCGGGGATTAATGGAAAGCTTTTAGAAATTAAAAAAGGCGGTTTTACCGTCAATGATACCATAGCCGTGATAGAGACAGCAGATGGAAAAACCGAGGTCAAGATGAAACAACAGTGGCCAGTAAGAATTGGAAGACCTTCCAAAGAAAAGCTTCCCCCAAACGTCCCTCTTCTCACCGGACAAAGAATATATGATACCTTTTTCCCAGTAGCCAAAGGAGGATCTGCTGCGATTCCCGGAGGTTTTGGTACTGGCAAAACAGTAAGTCAGCACCAACTGGCAAAATGGGCAAACTCCCAGGTTGTTGTTTACGTGGGGTGTGGGGAAAGAGGAAACGAGATGACTGAGGTTTTAGATACCTTCCCTGAACTGGACGACCCCACCACGGGAGAAAAATTGATGGAAAGGTCTACCCTGATTGCAAATACTTCCAACATGCCTGTTGCAGCGCGGGAGGCCTCCATCTATACAGGAGTAACCATTGCAGAATATTACAGGGACATGGGATATGATGTTGCCTTGATGGCAGACTCTACCTCAAGATGGGCAGAAGCTTTGAGGGAAATCTCTGGCAGACTGGAGGAAATGCCGGGCGAGGAAGGCTACCCTGCTTATCTGGCAAGCAGACTATCTGCCTTTTACGAACGGGCAGGAAGGGTTGTAACCCTGTCGAAGGAGGAGAGGTTAGGTTCGGTTACCCTGGTTGGTGCTGTATCACCTCCGGGCGGAGACCTTTCGGAACCGGTTTCCCAGAATACCCTGCGGGTGGTTGGTTCTTTCTGGGCACTTGACTCCAGCCTGGCTGACAGACGGCACTTCCCGGCCATCAACTGGCTGAGGAGTTACTCGCTCTATTTAGGTCCAACCAGTGAGTGGTACAATGAAAATGCTACAGAAGAGTTTCGCAAACTTCGCAAACAAGCCCTTGCTACCCTTCAAACCGAAGCAGAACTGCAAGAGATTGTTCAGCTCATTGGCCCAGACGCGCTGCCAGAAAGGGAAAGAGCAATACTCGAAATTGCACGAATGATAAGGGAAGACTATTTGCAGCAACATGCCTATCACGAAGTTGACAGTTACTGCTCCCTGGAAAAACAGTTGCTCATGCTTAAGATTATTGCACTCTTTGAAAAGAAAGCCCTGGAAGCCATCGATCTGGGAGTTGGTGTCGATAAGATCACGGCTCTTGCCGTTAAAGATGAAATCGCCCGAATGAAATATGAACCAGGTGAACATTTCAAACAGAAGCATGAAAAATTAGAAAAAACAATAAACGAGCAATTTGATTCACTGAAGGAGTAACCATGGCAATAGATATTAAGACAAAAGAGTACAAAACGGTTAGAGAGGTAGCTGGTCCCATTCTGGTAGTTGAAGGCGTTGAAGGCGTTGCTTTTGGAGAGGTCGTCAGAATCAAGACTCCTAATGGTGAAAATCGTCTGGGGCAGGTCCTGGAATCAAGCAAAGATATTGCTGTTGTTCAGGTGTTCGAGGGAACCAGTGGTATTGATACTTCAGAAACCAGTGTACGCTTTACCGGTGAAATCATGCGTCTTGCAGTATCTAAGGAAATGGTAGGAAGATTCTTCGACGGTCTGGGAAGGCCGATAGATGGAGGGCCTGAAATCATCTCAGACATTAAACTTCCCATCACCGGGTCACCAATTAATCCAACAGCCAGAGCATATCCCAATGAATTTATTCAAACAGGCATCTCCACTATTGATGGAATGAATACTCTGGTAAGAGGACAAAAGCTGCCTATCTTCTCCGGTTCCGGTATGTCACACAACGAACTGGCAGCACAAATTGCCCGGCAGGCCAGGGTTATAACCTCGGAAGAATCTTTCTCCGTTGTCTTTGCAGCCATGGGAATTACTCATGAAGAATCTTCTTTTTTTATCAGGGATTTTGAACGCACCGGTGCAATCGAACGAATCGTAGCTTTCATCAACCTGGCAGACAACCCGGCAATAGAACGTATCATCACTCCCAAAATGGCACTGACTACCGCAGAATATCTCGCCTTTGAATGCGATATGCACGTGCTTGTCATCTTAACCGATATGACCAATTACTGTGAGGCACTAAGAGAAATAGCTGCTGCACGTGAGGAAGTGCCAGGCAGAAGGGGATATCCAGGTTACATGTACACTGATCTCTCTACTAATTATGAAAGGGCGGGAAGAATCAGGGGTAAGAACGGCTCGATCACCCAGATTCCCATCCTTTCCATGCCTGATGATGATATTACACACCCCATTCCTGATCTCACAGGATATATAACAGAAGGACAGTTTGTGTTAACCAGAGAACTTCACAACAAGGGCATATATCCATCAGTAGATGTATTGCCCAGTCTCTCCCGCTTGATGAACGAAGGTATAGGTGAAGGACGTACCCGTGCCGACCACCTTGGTGTCTCTGACCAATGTTACTCTGCCTATGCGGAAGGAAGAGACATCAGAAACTTAGTGGCGGTTGTGGGAGAAGAGGCACTTACCGAAAGAGATAAGCTCTATCTTGAGTTTGCAGACAAGTTTGAGAAAGAATTTGTTACCCAGAGTTCTGATGAAAATAGAACGATTGAGGAAACGCTGGATTTAGGATGGAAACTCCTTTCCATTTTACCTGAAGGAGAACTTAAGAGAATCGACGAAAAATACGTTAAGCAATACCATCCTAAATATCGAGGGAAAGAAGCTTAAGGAGAATAGCTGATGGCTGAAATGATAGAGGGCATCAAGCCCACCCGTATGGAGCTTTTAAAGCTCAAAAAAAGGGTTCTCCTGGCAGAAAAGGGACATAAATTACTCAAGGAGAAAAGGGATGCCCTTATCGCAGAATTTCTGCTCATTATTAAGGAAGTGCGCAAACTCCGGAAAAAAATGGAAGAGGAACTCGCTTCTGCTTTTAAAGGCTTAACGGCAGCAAAGGCACTACTTGGTACAAGAACAGTTAACCAACTCTCGCAAATAACAGACCAGGATATTAATGTAGATCTTAAAACCAGAAACATCATGGGAGTTACAGTACCTTTAATCAGAATTCCAGAAACCACTCGTAAGATGACGGAAAGAGGCTATGGCCTGTTGGATACTTCCTCACAGCTTGACGAGGCCGCTTATAATTTCGAAGATTCTCTCCAGGCCATTGTCCAATTAGCCGAAATAGAGGAAACTGTAAAAAGGTTAGCCCAGGAAGTAGAAAAGACCAAAAGGCGTGTTAATGCCCTGGAATACATCGTTATCCCCAAGCTCAAAGCAACAGTAAAGTATATTCAGATGCACCTGGACGAGATGGCACGAGACAGTTTCTTAAGACTCAAAAAAGTAAAGGCGGTTCTAGAAAAAAAGGCAGCGCAGAAAAGTGCCTGATGACCCTCTCACAAAACTCTTCAAAAGCGAAGATGTCAGAGCAAAATTATTCCTGGTTGCATGGATTGCCCAGTTCTGTGCGCTAGCCGGACTCTTCATTGGAATACTCATCATCATCCTGATAGCCTTGAAAATCATCTAGCACAACTCAGGAATCCGCATTCGTTGCAAGTGATCTAAATTGACTAAAGTGAACTAAAGTGTCTAAAGTTTTAAATTCGAACCCTTTTATTTTGGACTTCGGATTTTAATTCCGCATTCTGCAATCCAAAATCCGCAATCGTTTAGTTCCCCAATGAACTCTTCCAGCAAAAAAACTCTCATTGGAAGGATAATCACTTACAGCAGCATTGGTATCCAAATAGGGTTCGCCATTGCCATAGGAGTTATTGCTGGTGTTTATCTGGACCAATGGTTGTCTACAGGTCCCTGGCTAACCTTACTGGGTCTCTTGATAGGTTTAGTTTCAGGCTTTACGAGACTCTACCAGATAGGAAAGGAATTTAGTCAAAGGTAGTGTTTTCTTCCATCATTTTCCCTTCGTTACCATAACTGCTTTTATGTAAGACGCAGGGAGTACAAAAGCTAATAGGGGTGGTTTTCTGCGCGCTGACTTAGCTAAGGAGCGATTTTAAATGATGACCACAAACATTTCAAATCGTGCGTTTCGCGTGTTCCTGCTAGCGATGTCCATTCTTACCCTTGAACTTGCACTAACCCGCATTT
>CBDTTR010000109.1:0-6957 GCA_965363405.1 uncultured bacterium
TCAGGATAAAAACGAAGTTAAATAAACTTTCCGCAGAGCCAGCTATACTTTTTTTTCATCACACATCCCAAATTCCTAACTTCCTGATATCACTGCATCTTCCTTCTCGTAAATACCACAATGAAGTTTTAAACCCAGAATTTGCAGTAGCCATCTACTGCGGCTTGAAAATCCATGCTGCAACGATTGTTTCACGATTTTGCTCCTCAACATATCTATGGATATGCCTTCGTTGCAAAATCGCTCCAACTGCACGTTTCGCTACGGTTTTCTGCGCCTCGCTACGACGTCTACTGCAAAATCTGGGTTAAACCGCTACTTGACAAATGCTTTGAATGTGCTAAAAATAAGTGGATATTCCAACATTTATTTAAAGGGGGTATTTGTGAAGGAAATAATCGCTGCTAACACTGTGATACTCATATTTATATTGTGTCTCATTGGTTGTGCTGTACATCCGGTTACTTTGGAAAAGGAATTAATGATTATCAGTGAAGAGAAGGAGCTTGATATTGGGAGAAAATCAGATCCTTATATTCTGCAGCAAATGGGATACTACGATGATCCTGCACTGCAGGATTATGTCAATCGGATCGGTCAGAAATTGGTAAAGGTCTGTCGCAGAAGGGACATTGAGTATCATTTTAAAATTGTTGATACCAACGATATAAATGCCTTTGCCGTGCCTGGTGGCTATATATATGTTACACGCGGCATTTTAGCGGTTATGAATAGCGAGGCTGAACTGGCAGGGGTTTTAGGACATGAGATTGGGCATGTGGTGGGACGTGATAGTGCCAACCAAATTTCTCAACAAACGCTGTTCCAGGTGGCTGCACTTGCCGGTATGGCAGCTCCTGGTGCCCGTGATCTCGCAGTGGCAGGTAATATGCTGTTCAGTTCCATCATGTTAGGCTATGGGAGAGAAAAAGAGTTTTTAGCCGATGCCCAGGGAGTAGAGTATATGGGGAAGGCGGGTTATGATCCTTTGCAAATGGCTAAATTCCAATATACGTTGGCAGAGATTTACCAGGGACCAGGGGGATATGCTCAATACTTATCAACCCATCCTGACATTTTTGATAGGATTAGAAGGACTGATGCCCAGGCTAAGGTGCAGCGTGCTATGAATGATGCTCTCTCAAGACATAACAACAGTAGTGACGGTCTTAAGGAGCAAAACATTGAGAGGTCCGGGAAGGTGATACTTTCTGACGAGTATAAAGCTCGTCTGGATGGCCTGGCTTATGGTCCTCGAGATAATATTCGTCGCATACAAATTTATACAGTAAAAGAGGGAGATACATTGCAATCGATTACAGCGAATGTAATGGATGATAATAGCCGAATAAAGGAAATTGCTTTTTTAAATGGCCTGGAAATTAACGATCAACTGTATGCTGGCGAGAAGCTTAAACTGGTCTATTGAGATGGCGGTAAAGCTTTTAAACGCATAAGAACCATTGACAATTCTTGTTTTATTAGATAAAGTTCCACCCTGTTTATTCATTGGTTGGGCAAATTAAAAGCAAAATAAGTAAGGGAGGTAACTGGTTATGGATGTTATAGGTAACAGAAATCTACGATGGTTGTTTGAATTGAAAGTGAAAAATTGTGCTGACAAGGAGTTTGTCGTATTTGAGGATCGACTTGGAAATGTCCATCGTTATACTTACGGGGAATTTAATGAGAATGTCAACAAATATGCCAACATCCTTCACGGTTTGGGTATCAAGAAGGGAGACAAGGTAAATGTCCACATGCTCAATTCTCCGGAGTACCTTCTTTCATGGTTTGCTATCGCCAAACTTGGCGCTGTTATGATACCAACCAATGTCCTTAGTAGCGCCTTTGAGATGGAATATTTTGTTGATTTCGCAGACTGTGTTGCCATCATTACGGAACCGAATTATATGGAAATGTATAATAGTATTTTGGATAAATGTCCTAATGTTAAGAATGTCTTATTAGCCCGTACATCTCCACTCTATCCAACTAAGAAGCTCTATCCGGATACCATTATCATTCAGGATATGCTCAAAGATACTCCTCCAGAGGTTCCTCTGGTTGACATTGATCCTGAAGATGATTTGATGATGATCTTTACCTCTGGAACTACAGCGCGTCCCAAGGCAGTGCAATTGACTCATGCTAATGCTGTTTATGCAGGTATCTTTGGGTCTCAATGGTATAAAGTAGTGTCTGAAGATCGACACTTTATGGTACTGCCTCTTTTTCATGTGAACGCTCAGTTTATTTCCGTTATGCCGACCCTTACTGCCGGTGCGACCTTGGTTATGGCAGAACAGTTCAGTGCTACTAAATATATGGATCAGGCCCGTCGGCATAGGACAACTACAACAAGTCTGGTTGCTGCTACGGTAAAGATGATCCTTGCTCAACCTAAGAGTGAGCTTGATGATAAAAATGATTTTCGACTTATCATGTACGCTATTGCGATTCCGGATGAGCAGTGGGATGAGTTTGAGACCAGGTTTGATGTCAAGCTGAGTGATCTCTGGGGTATGACAGAGACCCTGGCAGAGACCACTATGAACCCTTTAGATTTAGAAATGAAAAAGAACTGTATTGGATTACCCAGAATGGGTAATGATATTAAGGTGATAGATGAAGAAGGTAAGGAAGTTCCCACCGGCACGATTGGTGAGATTGTAGTTCAAGGGGTACCCGGTCGTACGTTAATGAAAGGCTACTACAAAAATCCTGAAGCAACTGCCCAAACGATTCAAAATGGCTGGTTATATACAGGGGACAACGCCTATATGGATGAAGATGGTTATTTCCATTTTGTTGATAGGAAAAAGGATATGATTAAGCGGGGGGGGGAGAATGTAGCTGCTGTAGAGGTGGAATATGTTGTCAGCCTTCATCCCAAGGTACAAGAGGTAGCGGTTGTTGGAGTGCCTGATCCTATCAGGGATGAGGCAATTATGGCGTTGGTTGTTTTAAAGGAAGGTGAAACCTCGAATGCAGATGAGATTATTGATTTTTGCAAGGAGAAGTTGGCCAAATTTAAGGTGCCAAGTTTTGTAGCGTTTAAGGACAGTTTCCCCAAGACGTCTATAGGAAAAGTACAAAAAAATATTTTGCGGAAAGAACAATTGGAAAAACTAGAAAAGAAGTAATGAAAGCACTTTGAATTACAGAAGACCTTGATTTTGGGTTGGGTAAAACCAGAAGGCACTAGCCAGTAAAGCTTTTAAAATATTAGCAAAAGAGTGGGGGGTAAAGGCGATGTCAAAAATTTTAATTGTTTACTTTTCTAAGACGGGAAATACGGAAAGGATGGCTCATTTAGTAGCAGAAGGAGTCAAAGCAGAAGGGATTACCGTTGAGGTGAAAAAGGTTAACGAAGTGAAAGTGGATGAACTTTTGGACGCAAAAGGGATCATTATTGGTTCACCCACTTATTTTGGTGCCATGGCAGCCGAGATCAAGTCGTTTTTAGACGAAAGTGTTAAACATTTTGGTAAGCTTAAGGGAAAGGTAGGGGCAAGTTTTTCTTCTTCTGCACTTATCGGTGGGGGTAATGAAACCACCGTGCTTAGTATCCTTAAGGCATTTCTTATTCATGGAATGATTGTGGAAGGAAATACCGATGGAGGCCATTATGGCCCTGTTGCCATTGGTGCACCGGATGAGAGGTGTGGTGAGGAGTGTAAGGGGCTGGGGCGGAGAGTTGCCCAATTGGTGAAGCGATTAGGTTAGGACCTTTAACGGCTATGAGAATTATAGGATTGGATGTAGGCAGCAAGACAATCGGTGTAGCTGTAAGCGATGAGATGAGCATTATTGCTCAAGGTGTAACCACTCTGAAGCGGAAAGTGATACAACAGGATATCAAGAATATTCTTAAGGTGATTGAGGATCATGGGGCTGAGAAGGTCGTTGTGGGTTTGCCCAAAAACATGAATGGCAGTCTTGGTCCATCTGCCAGGATGGTTATCGCTTTAATAGAAGAGCTTAAGAAGTTTATAGATTTGCCTGTTGTTACCTGGGATGAACGGCTCTCTACTGTTGCAGCTCAAAGAGTTTTACTGGAAGCTGATATGAGTCGTCAAAAGAGAAAACGAGTTGTTGATAAGGTCGCAGCAATTCTTATCCTCCAGGGTTATTTAGATAGCCAGATGAGGATGAAAAGCCTTTCTTAACACCGTGAAAAAAAATGTATTATTATTCATATTGATTCTATTATCGGTCTGCCTGGGTTTTTCATGGTTTCTTTGGAATTATCTTACTACACTACCTGCCGGAGATAAGGAAGAGAAGCATGTTGAAATTACTCATGGGATGAGTTTTGCTCTAGTAGCTGATATTCTTGAGAAAAAAGGAATCATTGCGGGAGTCAAAAAGTTTCGTCTGTTTGCAAAGCTGAAAGGTGTGGAAAAGAAGATTAAGGCAGGTGACTATACTTTTCGCATTGCTATGACACCTTCTACAGTTTTAAATAAGTTGATGAGGGGTGAGTATAGAACACATAATGTTACCATCCCCGAAGGCTTTAATACATTTCAGATTGCAGCTTTGCTGGAGAAAGAAGGACTGGTAGAGAAGGAGAAATTTTTAAAGTACGCTTCTGATCCCGTTTTCGTTCATTCTCTAGGCATCAATGGTGATTCTCTAGAGGGTTTTCTTTTCCCTGATACCTATCAGTTGAGAAAAGGTATGGGGGAGGAGCGTATTTTGAGAAAGTTGGTTGCCCGGTTCAATGAAATATTTAAAGAACAGTATCAACAAAGGGCAGAGGAACTTAATTTAAGCCTGGAGGAATTGATTACCCTGGCATCAATAGTAGAAAAAGAGACTTCTGATCCCTCTGAGAGAAACTTGATCGCAGCAGTTTTTTATAACAGGTTAAAAAGGGGGATAATGCTGCAGAGTGATCCCACGGTTATTTACGGCATACAGAACTTTAATGGGAACCTTACCAAAGAAGATTTAGAAACCAAAACTCCTTTCAATACCTACCTGATTAGAGGGTTACCTCCCCAGCCCATTGCCAATCCTGGTGAAGATTCAATAAAGGCGGTTCTGTATCCGTCACCTGTAAAACATCTTTACTTTGTTTCTAAAAATGATGGTACTCACCATTTTTCTGCTACTCTGAAGGAACATAATCGGGCAGTCAACAGGTATCAGAAGAAAAGAGGTGGTACTTAGCCCAGCTTCTTTTTCATCTGTCTCACTGTTTCCTTACAGTCCTTGCTTTTAAAGATGGCTGAGCCTGCAACGATTACATCAGCTCCTGCCTTTACAACCTTGCTAATGTTGTCAAGATTGATTCCTCCATCTACCTCAAGATCAACCGACAGGTGTTTTTCGTCAATAAGACTCCTCAATTTTTTTATCTTGGGTATCATACTGGAAATAAATTTCTGCCCTCCAAAACCAGGATTGACCGTCATTAAAAGAACCATGTCAACTTCTTCCAGAATGTATTCCAGCGCGGAAAGAGAAGTGGAGGGGTTGAGAACAGCAGCAGGTTTTATCCCCAGCTCTCTTATATGGTTGATCGTTCGCTGTAAGTGGGGACACGTTTCTGCATGGACGGAGAGGATACTGCTACCTGCTTTGATAAAGTCTTTGATGTATTTATCCGGATTACTAATCATCAGATGAACGTCGAGCGGAAGGTTGGTGACGTTCTTGATTGCCTCCACCACAAGTGGCCCAATCGTGATATTTGGAACGAAGTGGCCATCCATCACATCAATGTGGATGTAATCTGCCCCTGCTTCTTCTACTGCCCTTATTTCATCTCCCAATCGGCTGAAATCTGCTGATAAAATAGAAGGTGCTAACTTTTTCATTGTCCCTCCTCTCACTCAGGTCAGTACCGTTCCTATCGAAACAGGATTTCCCTTTATGAACTCTGCAACTTCCATTCTCCTGCGATCCTGCAATTGAACCTCGGTAAGCAGAAGGTATCCTTTGCCAGTAGCTACTTTTATTCCTTCTGGATTCACCTGGGATATTTTTCCCGGAGGATCCTGGGATTCGCACTCAACGACTTCACTCTTAAAGATTTTTAAGAGTTTATTCTTTAAGTTTGCAAATGCACCAGGCCAGGGGAGAGTACCACGAATCTGATTATGGATAGCCTGTGCGCTCTTACTCCAGTTAATGCGGCCATCCTCTTTTTTTAAAGCTGGTGCATAAGATGCTTTAGAATGATTTTGCGGTATGGGGGTTAAGATTCCCTTTTTTAATTGACTAATAGTTTCCAACAGTAGTTTAGAGCCTAAGGTAGATAAGCGTTGACTTAGAGTTAACGCGTCATCTTCTTGTTCAATGTTTATTTCCCTTTGCAGAAAAATATCTCCGGTGTCCACCCATTCATTCATGAGTATAGTAGTGACCCCAGTTTTCTTATCACCATTCATTAATGCCCAGTTTATGGGTGCTGCACCGCGATAGTCAGGAAGCAGTGATGCATGGAGATTGATGCATTCAGATGAAGGAATGTTCAGGATTTTGGGTGGTAAAATTTGTCCGAAAGCTACAACAACAATGAGATCAGGATTCTGAGATTTTAACCATTGAATGAAATTATCTTCCTTAACCTTTTCTGGTTGTAGTAAAGGTAATCCATGTTGTAAGGCTAATGTTTTTACAGGGGGAAGTTGTAATTTTTTACCTCTTCCCCTGGGCCTGTCTGGTTGGGTAACAACTCCTAGTATGTTATTATCACTGGCAATCAGCCTTGACAGAGAAGGGATTGCAAAGTCGGGGGTACCCATGAAGATGATATTCAAGGATAAAACCTCTTTTTCAAACCAGCCTTTTTAAAAGTTACTTAATGCTTTTATAGTATAATTATTTAAAAGTCAATTTATTAAAGCGTTAGTAATGTTTTCATTACTTCTTTTGTTTGACTTTCCCCAATTCCTTCGCTAATTTAATTCGGTTGCTAAGGAATTTCCTTTATTGAACACA
>CBDTTR010000110.1:0-6949 GCA_965363405.1 uncultured bacterium
CCCTTTTTCACTTAATGGTTATTATGTTAATACATAACTAGTGCTTGACCGAAAACCCAAGTATTTCGGTCAAAAATTCGAAACTCGAAGAACGAAATACGAAACAATAACCAAAATACAAATGTCCCAATGAAAAAAACATCACCCTCTAAGAGGATACAACGGCAATTCAGCCTTATTCGCTCAACAAGCATCTTTGGGAAGCACAAAAATAAAATCAGCCCACTTTCCTTCTTCAGACTCCGCCCAAATCTTACCACCATGTTTTTCAATAATCTCTTTGGTATTATAAAGACCGAGTCCTGTCCCCATCTGCTTGCCCAGTTCCTCAATATCGATTCGAACAAATTTATCAAATATGATCTCAAGTTTATCCTTAGGGATTCCCGACCCTTCATTTTTAACGTGAAAACGCCTGGTATCATCCTGCTCTTGAAAACCCAGGTTGATTATCCCCCCTGTTTTTCCATACTTGATGGCATTTGTAATCAGGTTACTAAACACGATTCTCATCAATATGGGATCGGCCGTGATCTCCAGTTTTTCCAACTCCCCTCTTTCCTCAATCACCACCTGCATCTGTTTAATGGAAAGCTGGGGGGCCTCACCTTCCAGCACGGGATTTATAGCTTCCTTAAAAATGTTGATCAGCTTCTTTTCTACTACCAACTGCCCAGCCTCTATTTTAGAGAGTTGAAGGTATTTCTGTATCATATCGTTAAGCGTATTAACACTGCTTCTCATTTCCAGGAGGGCTTCTCTCTGGAGATCTGTACTGAGCTTCCCCAAAGTTTCACCCTGAAGCATAATAAGATAACCTTTAAGTACACCCAGGGGTTGCTTAAGCTCGTGGGTGGTAAAACCCAAAAGACCCATATACCTCTTGTTTAGTTCTTTGAGATCACCCATGGTTTTTTGAAGACTCTGCGACATCTGGCTAAACGAATCAGCTAATCGCCCAATTTCATCGTCTGGATAGATACCCAAACTTATAGGAAATTTCCCCTGTGATATCTCCTGGGTGGCATAAACAAGTCTCTCAATCGGCTTACTCATGCTTCTCGCTAAGAAGTAGCCGATGATTAAAGCGACCAGCACTCCTACCAGGGCAATGCTGAAAAACAGGTATATGACCTGATTACGCATATCAATGAATGGTTGTTCGAGGATTCCCACATAGAGGATACCAATAATCTGTCCCAAAACATCCCTGATCGGCTCATAGGCAGCGATATATTCTGCATTCACCACGTATGCATTTCCAACATAGGGTTGTCCATTTTCTAAGACCTTTTCGTACACATCACGGGACACCCTGGTTCCAATTGCTCTTAATCCATTTGAATTTTTAACATTTGTTGAAATCCTAACATCCCATTGAAAGATGGTTGCCGTGCCTACATCTTTCCCCTTATAGCTCTCACCTCTATAGACGGTGTCCTTTATCCGATCGACGATCTCATAGTTCCTGTTGAGCAGTATCCCCCCATAGATTACTCCAAGCAAATCATCATTTTTGTCAATCACAGGTATAGCTGCTTCAATAACCACACCTGATGTTTCACGATCTCGTGCTCGTGGTATCGCCATGCGAGTCGGTACAAAGAGCATGAAAGCCTGTTCAGCTAATCCATCTCCTTCCTCGCTCAACTCTTCCTGAGAAAGGATTTGGGTACCAGCTATCAGTTCCCCGCTTAAAGCTTTGCTTACCATTTCATCATTGGACTGGTCATCCCCAACTCTATAAGGATACCTGCTTCTAACCAGCACGATTCCTCTTTCATCCGTAAGGCTCAGGAAGTCAAGGTTGTTATCGAGCCTTATCTCCTCAAGCATTTGTTTTAACAGCGGGGTATTTCGCTGTTTTAGATCTTTTGCAATAACCTCTCTTCTTGCGGTTAGTTGTAAAAGAAATTGAATGTTATCAATTTTTTGATCATAGACTACCCGTGCAGAGTTAATGTCCATCTTAACCTGATTCTGTGCACGCTCCAAAACGGTTTTCCCGTATAAAACTATTCCCAGGGTTAAAGCGACAGAACCCCCAACAACAACGACAATGAGAAAGAAAAAAACTATTTTCCTTCGAAGGGTTAAATGGAGTTTCAAGAATCCTTCCTTTTTAAGTTTCGTATAACGGATTGGGTCTTCTCTCCCACTAACGTTCCTTTATGTCTTTTCCACTCGGATTCTGGCCAACTGTTGATTCCTATTCGTGAGAAGGTTAACCATCAGTTTATCAAAATGATAAGGAATGAGTACTCTCCCCAGAGGTGTTCTACCGGTTACTTTTGATTTCACTTTGATTTCCCCCTTGGGAGATTTGATGGTAATTGTATCACCAGATGCGATTTTCAAACGCAACGCGTCTTGTTCATTTAATTCAGCAAATCCTTCCGGGCAGATCTCATTCAACCCCGGCGCTCTTAGCGAGAAAGAACCGGAATGGAAAAGGGACTGGACTGTAACGAGAACCATGGGGAACTCGTTTTCCTTACCGTTTCCTAAAGGGTTATACTCCACGGGTAGCAATTTTGCTTTTCCCATAGGGAATCCGTCTTCATAGAGTAGTCCGCTACCCGGGTCTTCTGCTGAAACACATGGCCACTGCAAACCTTGACCATCAAGCCGTTCATACGTAATACCCGCATAAATGGGCACCAAGCTATTGATCTCTTGAACCACCTGGATTGGTGACGTGTAATGCATTTCATAGTCCATCTGATGGGATAAACTGAGAATGATATCAAAATCGCTTCGTGCTTTGCCCTGAGAATCAAGAGCCTTGCGCAACCTTTGCACCCTCCTCTCAATGCTGGTGAAGGTACCCTCTTTTTCAGCAAAGCTCACTGCTGGCAATACTACATGAGCTTGCCTGGCTGTTTCAGAAAGGAAAAGATCCTGAACGATCAAAAAGTCCAATTTCTCCAATGCTTTAAGGGTTTTGTTGCGATCCGGGTATGTTACCAGAGGGTTTTCCCCCACAACATAAAGGGCTCTTACTTCTCCTTTCTCTGCTTTATCCAGGATTTCCAGAGCATTGAGACCAGGTTCTGATGGGAGCCTCACCCCCCAGGCTAATTCAAATTTTTTCCTTGCACTCTGATCGGTCACATTCTGATAACCTGGAAGATATTCAGGAGTGAGACCCATATCGATCACTCCCTGGGAATTGTTTTTCTCCAATAAAATGTTTACCCCTGTTGATTCTTTACCCACATTCCCTGTAATAAGAGCTAAATTAGCTGCTGCTTGAGCCAGTTTCACCTCATCGCTCCTTAAACAAAGGCCTGAGGATATAAGTATGGTAGACTTTTTACCCTGGGCATACATTCTTGCTGTGGAAATGATCAAGTCTTTACTAACGCCCGTTATCTTTTCAACCGTGGCGGGATCGTAGCGAGCACTATTTTTCTTCAGTTCTTCAAATCCCTCCGTTTGAGATGAGATGAAATCTTTATCCTCCAGCCCTTCGTTCAGTATGACATGAATGATCCCATTTACCAATGCCACTTCCGTTCCCGGTTGATAGATAAGAGAGAGACGAGCTTTTTCGTCAAGCATGGTCGTATAAGAATTAGCGGTAATCAGTTTGGCCCTGTTGCGGTTGAGAGCCATGATTACCTCAATCTTAACCATCGGATGCGTATCTCGCAGATCACTCCTTAAGGCAAGGATCACGTCAGCATTTCTAATTTCTTTGGTGGAATTTGTCATTGCTGGATATCCCAGAGACTCTTTTAACCCTTTGGTCAATCCTTCATAACTGTATCTTCCAGAGGTATCGATATTGTTCGTTCCAATGGCAGCTCTCATAAACTTTTGCAACAGGAAACCTTCTTCATTGGTGAGGCGGCTGGAACCGATGGCTGCCAGTGCATCAGGACCATGATTCTTCTTTATCTGTTTAAATGCTTTTGTAATTTCTTGAAGCGCGATGTCCCAGGTACACTCAACCAGTTTTCCACCTTTTCTGACTAAAGGAGCCTTTAATCTCTCTTCACTATGGATATATTCCCAACCATATCTGCCTTTCACACATAGATTTCCTTCATTGGCACCAATCTCATAGTCAGAGACAATCGTCCTCAGCTGATTATCCTTAACGCCTAAAAGGATCGAGCATCCGCAACCGCAATAAGCACACACAGACGTAGTCTTTTTTAATTCCCAATGTCTGGCCTTATGTTTAATCAGGGTAGTAGTTAATGCCCCTACTGGACATATAGCCACGCACTGACCGCAAAACTCGCAATCAAGATCGCGATCAAAATCAGTGCCGATTTTAGTCATGAAACCTCGACCAATGAAGTCTATTTCTTTAACCCCCTGAATCTCCTCACATATTCTGACACAACTGCCACAGAGTATGCATCTTCCGCGCTCCTTTACTGCCATAGAACCAATCAACAGTTTCTCCTTGAATTTGGTGGGACCTTCCTTAGCTCCCACCTGACGGAAGGGATTTTCAGCAACACCATATTCGTACACCAAATCCTGGAGAGCACAGGCTCCTGCCTGATCACAGGTAGGACATTCCAGGGGGTGATGGATCAAAACCAATTGCAACTGTGTTTTTCGTGATTCTATCACTTCGGGAGATGCGGTCAGCACCTCCATCCCATCCCTCACAGGATTGAAACAGGACGGGATTAATTTGCCTCTCCAACCCTTCACCTGCACGACACAAATACGGCAGGAACCAAAAGGAATCAATCGCTTATCATGGCAGAGGGTAGGAATTTTAATCCCAACTCTTTCTGCCGCATCTAATATGGTTGTTCCCTCAGGAACGGTTACTTCCAAATCATCAATTGTTAAAGTTACCATTCTTGCCATAATGCCTCCAGATATAACTTTTTAAGTTTTTGTTTTTTTAGCCAGAATTTGAAGCAGCGATAACTACTGCGGATATTTTCTTTGAACGGCAAATGTACCCGTTACAAACACCAAACCCATTTTAAAACCACATAACCATATACAAAAAACGGGGGGAAATCAATAGGAGAGTATAAATTTTTCAGACATTTTGGACAGCCATGCAATGATAGGTTATTCACAGAAATGCTTCGCTTACGATTCTTTAGTTTCCCAAAAAATTTTGACCGTACGCAATGAACCCATTGATATTCTTTGTGAATTAACACGTCAGGAAACGCCTGTTACAACTTCATTGACTATATCGAATAGATCTTGTTCATTCTCTGCGTAGGCATCTGCATGAACGACGTCTCGTACGGATTCGTGGATATTGGAACCATAAAGAATGATGCGGGCCATCGATCGTATCTCTTCTTCTTTTATCGCTTCAATCAAGCTCTTTACACCGTCAATGTTCCCCTGGCAGAGGAGAATAAGTACATGAGGAGAAAACTTCTTCATCTGTTGAATAAACAAAGCGTTTTTAACATTAATCCCTACATGGAGTACTTCAAAGCCGGCCGTAAAGAATTTAGAAAGGGCTCTATACCTTTTTGCTTTCCCTGATCCGCTTTTAAACACACCGGTTAAGATTTTCCCTTTTACAGAAGGTGCATCATTTAAAGGGGTATAAGAAACTTTCTCCATTCAGTTTTTACCTGGTTTTTTTTTAGAGCAATTTTAGATGAACAAAAAATGTCTTCAGCCTAAGAACCCTCTCAGTTCCTGGATATGCTTCATCTTCCTCAATTTTATTAACGCAACCTTTTCTATCTGTCTAATTCGCTCCCTGCTTAGGCTAAATTTTCGACCAATTTCTTGCAAGGAGTGCTCACAATGTTTCCCATTGATACCAAATCGAAGTTTAATAACCTCCCTTTCGCGAGGAGAAAGATCATCCAGAACAGAATCTACTTTCTCCTTCAAATCAGATTGATTAATCAATCCCAAAACGGATTCGCAATTACAGCTTTCCCACTTCATCTCTTTCTGAAACAGATTAAAATCCTCCAGCTGCAGGGGAACCTTGAAGGCATGGTTTATCTCAACGACATGATCGATACTAACCTTCATCTCACTGGCTAATTCCTTAAGGGTTGGTTCTCTACCCTTTTCTTGCGACACCTTTTTTGCTGCATCGAGATAGTGTTTCTGTTTATCAAAAACATATATGGGAACCCTCATCGTTCTCGACTGGTTATGGATAGATCTTATAATGGATTGTCTAACCCACCAAATCGCATAAGAGATGAACCGGTTGCCTCTACGATAATCAAACGTATCAACTGCCCTTATTAATCCCTGATTCCCTTCTTGAATTAAGTCGGGAATGTCCATTCCTCGGTTTCTATATTTTTTTGCCATATGGATGACCAAGAACAGATTGGATTTAATCAACTCATTCTTTGCCTTTCTTATACATTGCAAATTATCATTGGTATCGGTCAAGATGATTTCAAGGTCTTTCCGGATCTGTCCCCAGCCGTTTATCTTCTTTCCTTCTTCTGTTACTTCCATTTTTACTTGATGGAGTGCTCGTTCCACCTTTTTACCATCAAGTTTAATTTGAGATATAAGTTTTGAGATTTCTACCTCGCCTTTCTCTTTTGTTTCTCTCCAATCCGCCAGATTGGGAATTTTTTCTCGGCTTTTACTGAGCACGGATTTTATCCTCTTCAATTCTTTTTTTAATGCATGGACTTTCTCGAACCGAAGCAATATACCTTTCAATCTGTAGCTCCCACCATTAGAAAAACAATAGTTAATAGAACATTTATTATGCAGACCCTCTTTGATAACCACCAGGTTGCTTCTCAATTTGAGTTGGTTCTCTATTAAATCAAACCATTTTGTTATAGAACCTTCAATCTCCCTCTCATTTTGTTTTATCTCTTTACATAAACTCTTCTCAGTCTCAGCTGATAAAAGTGTCAAGCCTTTCAACTGCCTGGTATAAATAGCTACAATATCGTTATCTGTTTTCCCAGAGACAAAGGTATCTTTCCCCAGCCCTTCACCCAAAGTGGGG
>CBDTTR010000111.1:0-6945 GCA_965363405.1 uncultured bacterium
TTGACAACATTTCATTTTGCCAATTTGGCATGCAGAATTTATGAGACGGGGCACTGGTATAAATTAGGTCAGGTCAGTTACAGAAGATTGCAGGCATTATGAGCATGAATTATATTATTTGATTTAGATGCCTTTTCATGTTATATTTCTATAAATTACAGATCCCACTAAGAGTAAAGGAGAAATTAGCTTAAATTTTTTAAGTTTGGAACAGTTTCACTTTGCCGGAAGGAGGGGGCGTTATGGGAATTTTTTCTCTTTTTGAGTTGTTCCTGGTGCTATTTACTTTTTACGCTATTGTAAAGTATGATGGGTTAGTGAGAGTATTGGTTCCCATCATGTGCTTAGTTGCAGTATTTCTATTTGAGAGGTTGCAGGGGAGGATGAAGGAAGATGAAGAAGCTAAGAATAGGTTATTGAAGTATAAGCTTGATGATCACAGGAAAGAGGCTATCCAAATGGAGTCAGGAGAGGATATCACTTAGGTTTTAAGTTGTGTTCTTGCGAGAGTGGCGGAATTAGGCAGACGCACTGGATTTAGGATCCAGCGGGCAACCGTGGGGGTTCGATTCCCCCCTCTCGCACCAGCAAAATAATTATTTCACTTTGGAGGATTTGAGTATCGATGAATGTTGACATTGAACAACTTGGGCCGGTTAAAAAGAAGATAAATGTAGTTATACCATCGGAGAAGGTGACGGAAGAGATTAATTCAGTCTACCAGAAATTGAAGCAAACGGCGAAGATTAGAGGATTTCGCCCGGGAAAGGTTCCAAAAGATATTTTAAAAAAGTATTATAAAGAACAGGTAGAAGGAGAGGTTATTTCCAAGCTTATCCAGGTTTCCTATCCCGAGGCTTTAACAAAAGTACAGGTTGTACCGGTTTCACAGCCGGTGGTAGAAAATGGTGTTTTGGAAGAGGGGAAGGAGTTTTTCTATTCCGCCAGCTTTGAAATAAAACCGGAAATAGAATTAAAGGATTACCTCAACTTGAAGGTGGAAAAGGAGAAACTGGCAGTTACCCAAAAAGATGTAGAAAACAGGTTGAATATGATCAGGGAGTCGCATGCCTCTGTAAAGGAAGTCGAAGAAGATCGACCGGTCAAAGTGGGGGATTTCATTTTAATGGACTGTGACGGAACTCTTAACGGAAAACCTTTTGAAGGTGGGGAGGTTAAAGATCATTTGTTAGAAGTAGGCCCCGACACCTATCTCCCAGGATTGGGCCAGAAGCTTTTAGGCCTCAGGAAAGGTGCATCTGAAGAAATCATGCTTGGAATCCCTGAGGATTATTATCGGAAAGACCTGGCAGGCAAAGAAGTCGGTTTGAGGATTAAGATTAAGGGATTGAAGGAAAAGGTTCTTCCTGAAGCAGATGACAATTTTGCCAGAGATTTAGGCGAATATCAGGGATTAGAAGATCTTAAAAATAAACTGGGAGAGGGTTTGGAGAAAGAAGAAAAGCAGCGGATTGAATCTTTAGTTAGAGATAGGGTAGTAGATCAACTGATAGAAAAGAATCCATTTGAAGTGCCGGCGTCGATGGTAGAACGTCAGATTGAATTTATCATGGCTGATACCCAACGGGCTCTTCTTTCTCAGGGATCAAGTTTGGAAAAACTGGGCATTCCTATTGATGTGATGAGAGAGAATTATAAGGCTGAGGCAGAAAAGCAGGTGAAGTGTTCACTTTTTGTTGAGGCTATTGCTAAACGGGAGGATATCTCTGTAAATAATGATGAGGTAGAGGAAAAACTGAAGGACATTGCGAAATCGAGTAATCAGGATGTTGAAAAAGTCAGGGATTTTTATAAAAGGGAAGGGTTGTTAAAAGGTCTTGAGATTAAATTATTAGAAAACAAAACCCTTGATTTTTTAATTGGAAAGGCTACGATAGTAGAGATTTCTAAAAATAGCAAGTCATAGAGGAGGAGATTATATGACCTTAATTCCCATGGTGGTAGAACAGACCAGTCGAGGAGAGAGAGCCTACGATATCTACTCACGTCTTCTAAAAGATCGGATCATCTTCTTGAGTAATGTGATTGATGATGATGTTGCAAATATTGTGATTGCCCAGATGCTTTTCCTGGAATCCGAAGATCCGGATAAGGACATTCATCTTTATCTCAATTCTGGTGGTGGGGTGGTGACTGCTGGCCTTGCTATTTATGATACCATGCAGTATATAAAACCTGATATTTCTACTTTATGCATGGGGCAGGCTTCCAGTATGGCAGCACTTCTTTTGGCTGCAGGGAGAAAAGGGAAACGGTATGCACTTCCCCATTCCAGAATATTAATTCACCAGCCTTTAGGTGGTTTCCAGGGTCAGGCGACTGATATTGATATTCATGCTAAGGAAATCTTGCGGATGCGGGAAGAACTCGATTCTATATTGGTAAAACACACCAATCAACCCCGGGAAAAGATAAAGCAAGATACCGATAGAGATTTTTTCATGGACGGGCAACAGGCAAAGGAATATGGGATCATCGATGAGGTTATTGCTAAAGCAGAAAAAATCAGTAAGGCTGAACTAAAAACAACAAGTAAAGGGGGGAAGCGGTGAATCGGAAAGACTCTAGTAAATATGGAAATTTATTTTGTTCGTTTTGTGGGAAAAATCAGGATGAAGTAAGGAAACTTATTGCGGGTCCTTCCGTGTACATTTGCGACGAATGTATTGAGCTGTGTAATGATATCATTGCAGAGGAAAATGAAAGAGAAGCCATAAGCCGCAGGAAATCGACTATTCCCAAGCCTTGTGAGATTAAGGAAGCGTTGGATGAATATGTCATCGGTCAGGAAAGGGCAAAGAGAATTTTATCTGTAGCTGTACACAATCACTACAAGAGGATAGATTCTTCTGCTGGCCTGGATGGAATAGAACTCCAGAAAAGCAACATCATGCTTGTCGGTCCAACTGGTACGGGGAAGACTTTACTTGCTCAAACTTTGGCTCGCATTCTTAATGTGCCTTTTACCATTGCTGATGCTACCAGTTTAACGGAAGCTGGTTATGTGGGGGAAGATGTTGAGAATATTATTCTAAGCCTCCTTCAGGTATCTGAATATAATATTGATAGAGCTTCCCGAGGCATTGTTTATATAGATGAGATTGACAAAATTTCCCGGAAATCGGATACCCCTTCTATCACCCGTGATGTTTCAGGAGAAGGTGTTCAGCAGGCACTACTTAAGATTATTGAGGGAACAGTGGCAAATATTCCTCCCAAGGGAGGGAGAAAACATCCCCAGCAGGAATTTCTTCAGGTTGACACCACCAACATTTTATTCATTTGCGGTGGTGCATTTAACGGGTTGGAAAATATTATTCAACAAAGGATTAATGAAAAAACTATAGGTTTTGGTGCTGATATAAAACACAGGAAAGATAGGGAGATTGGTGAAATCTTAAAAAATGTTCGGCCTGAAGATCTTCTCAAGTATGGATTAATTCCTGAGTTTGTGGGAAGGCTTCCTGTGATAGCCACCCTGGATGAGCTGAGCGAAGAGGCCCTGGTAGATATTATGTTCAAGCCCAAGAATGCTTTGGTAAAGCAATACACCAAGATTTTTGAATTTGAAAATGTAAAGCTTAAGTTTCAGGAGGATGCTTTGTGGGCAGTAGCAAAAGAAGCAACTAATCGAAAGTCAGGGGCACGGGGCTTAAGAGCGATCCTGGAAGATGTGATGTTAGACATCATGTATGATATTCCTTCTCAGGAGAATGTTAAGGAGTGTGTTGTTAGCAAGGATGTGATTTTAAAGAGAGAAAAGCCATTAATACTCTATGAGAACAAAACAAAATCTGCATAGGTTTAGAAGGAGATAGTCCTTGATATTTAAATCTAATAAAAACTCAGATGCATCAGAGAGCAGGCAGGTGTATCCTTTACTGCCACTCAGGGATATTGTCGTTTTTCCTCACATGGTGGTGCCTCTCTTTGTGGGAAGGCAGAAATCGATCAATGCCCTAGAAGAAGCTTTGGGGAAAGAGAAGCAGATCTTGTTAGCTACTCAGAGGGATGCTAAAATTGATGACCCGACACACAACGATATTTATACCATAGGTACTTTGGGAACCATCATTCAATTGATACGGTTGCCAGATAATAGTGTCAAGATCTTAGTGGAGGGGAAGAGAAGATCGAAGATCAAGGAATTTTTATCAAACCAGGATCTTTTTTTAGTTGCTGTTGAAGAAATTAAAGAACTGGAGAAAATTAATACAGAAACGAAAGCCCTTATGAGAAGTATACCTCCTGCTTTTGAAAACTACGTTAAGCTTAATAAGCGTATTTCTCCTGAAGTGGTAGCTGCTGTCTCAAATTTGAATGATCCCTCTCATCTTGCCGATGCAATCGCTGCCCACCTAACCGTGAAGTTGGATGAAAAACAATCCATTTTGGAGATCATTGATTCCACGGAAAGGCTGGAGAAAGTTTATACTTTGATGCGTTCAGAAATTGAGATCTTAAATATCGAGAAAAAGATAAGGAATCGTGTCAAAAAACAGATGGAAAAAACACAGAAAGATTATTACCTGTCGGAGCAGATGAGGGCAATCCAAAAGGAAATGGGTGATAAGGATGATCATACTAGTGAGCTCAAGGAACTTGAAGAGAAAATTAAGAAAAAGAAGATGTCAGAAGAAGCAACCACTAAGGTGATGAAAGAACTTAAAAAGCTCAAGATGATGCCTCCTATGTCTGCCGAAGTCACTGTGGTGCGCAATTATATTGATTGGATGATCTCATTGCCCTGGCATGAACTTACAGAAACTCGATTGGATATTGAAGAGGCACAACAAGTTTTGGATGAGGATCACTATGCTCTGGAAAAGGTTAAGGAGCGAATCTTAGAATATCTGGCTGTGCAAAAATTGGTTAATAAGATAAAAGGCCCCATTCTCTGTTTTGTAGGTCCGGCGGGAGTGGGAAAAACTTCCCTGGCTAAATCAATTGCCCGCGCCACAAGGAGAAATTTTGTGCGTCTAAGCCTGGGTGGAGTTCGCGATGAGGCTGAAATCAGGGGGCATCGTCGCACCTATATAGGAGCCTTGCCTGGTAGAATACTGCAGTGTTTAAAGAAAGCGGGTTCAAACAATCCTGTGTTTCTCCTGGATGAGGTTGACAAGATGAGCACTGATTTCAGGGGAGATCCTTCTTCGGCACTGTTAGAGGTGTTGGATCCGGAGCAGAATAATACTTTTAATGATCATTATGTTGATGTGGACTATGATCTTTCTGATGTAATGTTCATTACTACAGCCAATACCCTTTATCAAATTCCGCTTCCCCTCCAGGACCGTATGGAAATTATTCGCATTCCGGGCTATACCGAATGGGAGAAAATGCACATAGCTAAATTGTTTTTAATCCCTAAGCAGATCAAGACGAATGGATTGACCGACAAGAATATTGCTTTTGCTGATAATGCCATTTTAAATATTATTAGAAGATACACAAAAGAAGCGGGGGTAAGAAATCTTGAGAGGGAAATTGCTTCTGTCTGTAGAAAAGTTGCCAAGGAAGTAGTAAAAAATGGGAGCGAGACTTATATCCGGATAAGTTCGAGGGTGGTTGCAAAGTACCTTGGTGTTTACAAATACCGTTTCGGAGAGAAGGAGAAAAAGGATGAAGTAGGCATTACTACCGGTCTTGCCTGGACAGAAGTGGGAGGAGAGCTCTTGACTATAGAAGTAACTACCATGCCCGGGAAGGGGAAGTTGTTTACCACAGGGAAACTGGGTGATGTAATGCAGGAATCGGCACAGGCAGCGTTAAGTTATGTAAGATCTCGAGCAGAAAAGCTAGGATTGGAAAAGGATTTTTACCAAAAGATAGATCTTCATATTCATGTTCCGGAAGGGGCAGTGCCGAAGGATGGACCTTCCGCAGGAATTGCCATTACTACTTCAATTGTCTCTGCGCTAATCGGAAAACCAGTACACAGAGATCTTGCCATGACTGGTGAAATCACTTTGCGGGGAAGAGTGCTTCCTATTGGTGGGTTAAAAGAGAAGATTTTAGCTGCACACCGGGGAAATATTGGGCGTGTCCTCATTCCAAAAGACAATGAGAAAGATCTTAAGGAAATTCCGGCAAAGATTCTTAAGGTCTTAAAAGTAACCCCTGTAGATCATATGGATGAAGTTTTGAAGGAAGCTCTTGTCATTGATAACACGCAATCTTTTATGAAAGAAAAGACAGAAGCGGGTAGTGAGGAAAAGGAAGAAAAAGGATATTACTCTGAGGAAAGTTCCACAGATATTTTAACTCATTAATCCTACAAATTACTTAGAATTTATAAAATCATCTCTTTATAACTTGTACCCAATCTTTCTGAGAAAATCTTTTCTCTTATCTATATCAACTGCAGCTTCTATCCCCTTGGGTTTAAAGCCGTCAATCACACCGAGTATTCCCCTGCCCTGTTCTGTTTCTACTACAATTGCTTCTACAGGATTAGCCGTTGCACAATAGATAGAACATACTTCGGGGCACTGTTTGATAGCATTTAATATATTGATGGGGAAAGCATTTTTTAACAAGAGAACAAAACTGTGTCCAGATGCAAGGGCGTTTGCATTTTTAATAGCGGTTTCTTTCAGATCTTCATCATTTCCCTCTGCCCTGATTAGGCAGGGTCCTGAGGCCTCGCAAAAAGCGATACCGAATTTGGCTTGGGGAACTGAGTTGACCACAATCTCATAGAGATCCTCAGCAGTCTTAATGAAATGAGATTGTCCTATGATGATGTTAGCTTCACCAGGTATCTCCATTTTGACTGTCTTGATTTCCATTTTTTCTCCTTAAATCGAAAAGATACTTTAACCCAGAAGTTGCAGTAGCAATCTACTGCGGCTTGAAAATCCTTGCTACAACGCTTGTTTCACGATTTTGCTCCTCAACATATCTATGGATATGCCTTCGTCG
>CBDTTR010000112.1:0-6938 GCA_965363405.1 uncultured bacterium
GCTGGAAACTGTTACACATAAGATAGGGGGATCCACATAGAAAAATGAGCAGAAGCCAGCCTTATCGTAAAATCCACAAAAGTGGAATGAAATGGACTGTGTTGGATGAGTACTCTTCTCTTATTCCAGGAGAACTGGTAGAGAAGATAAGGGACGTGTATTCATATCCGGAATTCTATGTTATCAAAGAGAATAATGTAAGGGTAAGTGTCTTTGTGACTTTAACAGAAAGCGATGAAGTCATCTTTGTAAAGAGATACAAAAGCTATGGATTTATGGATACCTTTAAGTATTTCTTTTTTTCTTCCAAAGCGTCATGCGAATGGAAAAATATGAATCTTTTCCTGAGAAAAGATATCCCTGTTCCCCTTCCTCTTGCCAAAGGGGAGGAGAGAAGATTTAATTGCTTGCTGGACAGCTATCTTGTTACCAAAGCTATTGTTAATGCCAGGCCTTTACACAGTTATGCTGCGGATAATATAGAGGTTGGTAAATCTCGGGATACTTTGCTTAAAAGAAGAATGCTTATTAAAAAGTTAGCGTTGCTCGTTCAAAAGATACATAGTGAAGGCTTTTTTTATCGCGATCTTCATGCCGGTAATATTTTAGTGTTGGAAAGTAATAGTGGTGAAACTCAGTTATATCCCATTGATTTTCATAAGGTCTGGCATCTTGGAAAATTACCGATCTGGATGCGTATTAGAGATTTGGCTCAGCTGAAAAATTCACTCTCTCCCTCTCGAACTGATCAGTTGAGGTTCCTTCAAGAATATACCAGAAAATGCCCTTCTTTTCTTAGGCAATTTAAGGTTAATGCCCGTCGAATAGAAAAAAAAGCGGAAAAATTGTGGAGGGTCCATCTAAAGAGCAGAACAAAAAGATGTTTACTAAAAAGCAGTGAATTTGATGTGAAGAAAGATAGATCGCAAACCATGTTTTACAATAAGGGTTTTTCAGAGAAAATTATAACCGATATCATAGAAGCATACCATAATGCCTTAGCCTCTAATGAACTAACAGTGTTAAAAAAAACCTCCAAAGAGATTGTATCAGTGGTTAGCATTAACCATAATGAAAAAGAATTGAAGGTGTTGTTAAAAGAATCGAATTACCCAGGCTTTTTAAGCAGGTTGCGTTATATTTTATATAAGTCGAGAGCCAGGAAATGCTGGTTTGCCGCTCGAGGATTGAAGGTAAGAAACATTGCTACGCCCGGCGCTTTGGCACTCATTGAGAAGCGGTGCTTTGGCCTGCCCAGGCAGGACATAATTCTTACCGAATTTATAGATCAGGCTTTTGAGCTAAATGACTATGTGCTCATGAATTTTAAAAATGATTTGTCTTCATTTGAAGTACATAAAAAAGATCAGTTCATCAGGGAGTTTTCACAAATTTTAAGAGATCTTCATCAAAAAGGTATTTATCATGCTGATCTCAAATCGAACAATATACTGGTTAAAGAAAAAATGGGAGGTGGTTGGACATTCTATTTTATTGATTTAGACAGGGTTGGCTTTAAACACCATCTTTCTTTCAGAGAAAGGTCAAACAACCTGGCACAGATCAATGCATCCGTAGCCGATTGTATCAGTCTTTGTGACCGGTTGAAGTTATTTAGAAACTATGCCTGGGGAACTCCTGTGATTAAACAGAGAAAAAAGTATTATCAGAAAATCTTAGAGATTAGCAGGAAGAAGATTACTCAGCCTTATGGTATAACCTTTCCGCCACCCCTCCCAGGAAAAAACAGAACTGGATAACTATTAAGTCACACCTTTAACTTCAAAAAGTTGTAGGTTTTCTGAGGTGTTTGTGAGAATACTCCACTTGTTTAGTAACTGGAAATGGACTGGACCTGCTGAGCATGTCCTTAATGCAGTCACTTATTTTGTTGACAGGGGATATGATCTTACCTTCGCCTGCGGAAAACCTCCTTCTGGTGTAGAGGATTCTCTTGAGAAGCGAGCAAAGAAGAGAGGTTTAAATCTGGCAAATAAATTTTATCTCAACAAACATTTTCATATTTGGCACGATACTGTTGATGTAGTGAGATTAAAAACATTTATAAAAAAGGAAAATATTGATTTAATACACACACATCTTTTCAATGACCATTTCCTTGCTGGTGTGGCAGCAAGGTGTTTGTCGAAGAGGATTTTAATTATACGTACAGTCTATGATGGATTGGGGTTAACACACAGCATGAGAAATAGAGTGCTATTGTCGTATTTAACCGATGGATTAATAGTTGTTTCAGAGACTTCTAAAAACGCGATGCAAAAAACCTTTAATTTCTCTTCAGAAAAAATCTGGAATATATGCCCTGGGGTAGATTGTGGTCGGTTCAATCAGAAAATTGAAAGCAGCAAAGTAAGAAAACGTTTTGGAATTAGTATGAGTGACCCGGTGGTAGGTATCGTAGCAAGAGTACAGACTCATCGTCGCTTTGAGGTCTTCCTAAAGTCTATTGAATATGCTGTAAAAGAGGTGCCCAAGTTAAAGGTTTTTATAATTGGACGGGGAACACACATACAGGAGGTTGCAATTAAACCCGTAGAAGCCCTGGGGCTCAAAGATCATGTTGTCTTTACGGGTTATCGGTTAGAAGATTATACGGAGATACTGGCTGCTTTAGATATAAAGGTGTTTCTGGTACCGGGAACTGATGGAAGTTGCCGTGCTGTTAGAGAAGCTATGGCTATGGGAAAACCGGTCATTGTAGCAAACAGAGGAATGCTTTCAGAGATTGTAGAGGATGGCATTAGTGGATTGGTAGTTGAAGACACTCCAGAAAATCTAGCACATGCTATTATTAATTTAGCAAAAGATGTTGGGTTGAGAGAGAAAATGGGAGAGGCTGCCAGAAAGAGAATGATTGAAGATTTTAATCTTGATGCACAGCTTGCAAAAGTTGAAGGAGTATATAAAAATTTAAGTGGTTGAGTTGTTGAAAAAAATATAGGGGCGGAATTAAAACGATTAAATCTTTTGTGTGTCGGTTAAAGATGTTCCCTGATTATTTTTATCCTAATACTGTTGTTTTATGAAGCACCTCTTCTACGGTGGTGACTCCTTCTAATACTTTCCGTAGTGCTTCTTGCCTTAAAGTGAGCATGCCCTTTTCTGAAGCAACTTCCCTTAATGCTATTTCAGAGAATTTGTCTGAGGCAACCATTTTTCTAATATCATCATCAAATAACAGAATTTCATAGACAGCAACCCTCCCCTTGAATCCGGTTCCTGAGCAGTTGTCACAACCCTTACCCTTATAGAGTTCAACGCCATCTAGTTGGTCTGGATCCACCCCCACCTCTTTTAGTATTTGGGGGTCATGATTTTCAATTGGAATTTTGCATTTTTCACAAATGCATCTGAGCAACCTTTGCGCAATGATTACTGTAATAGCTGATGATATCAGGTACGGTTTTACGCCAATATCCATCATTCGTCCTACTGTGGAAGGGCAGTCATTGGTGTGAAGGGTGCTTAGGACAAAGTGACCAGTGAGAGCAGCCTTGATTGATATCTCTGCTGTTTCCTGATCACGGATCTCACCCACCATGATAATGTCAGGGTCCTGTCTTAAGAATGCTCTCAAAGCACTGGCAAAAGAAAGGCCAATATCTTCTTTTATCTGAACCTGATTGATCCCTGTGAAATTGTATTCAATAGGGTCCTCAGCGGTAAGGATCTTTTTATTGGTGGTATTTAATTTATTGAGAGCGGAATATAGTGTGGTCGTTTTTCCACTTCCGGTTGGACCTGTGACCAGTGCCATACCGTAGGGTTTGATTATGGCTGCATCAAATTTTTTCAGTCCTTCCTCGGTGAATCCGAGTTGGGTCAGGTCAACTTTGAGGTTTGATTTGTCAAGTAGACGAAGGACTACACCCTCTCCAAAAATAGTTGGAAGTGTATTAACTCTTATATCAACAGTTCGGGTCTTTCCCAATCTTATTCTAATTCTACCATCCTGAGGTAACCGCCTCTCAGCTATGTTCATATTTGATAATATTTTTATCCTTGATGTTATGGCTTCTTTGATGGATGGTGGCAAACTCATGGCTCTATAAAGTTCACCGTCTAACCGATATCTCACGTAGTATGCTTTTTCAAATGGCTCGATGTGAATATCACTTGCACCCATCTTGATAGCCTTGATAATGATAGACTGTACCAATTTGACAATGGGTGTATCTCCTGCAGAATATATTCCTTCATCTGGTTCTTGGGCATCGCCATAATTAATTCCGAATTCATCAACTGCATCAGATAAGAGTTTCCCATAATCTTCAATCTCCTCAACTTTAATTTCTTCTTCCTCGATTTCCAGAGTGTTTGACATGAGGCTTTTGTATTCTTTGCTTTCGATGTGATAGTATTTCTTGAAAGCATCAATTATGCTGTTCTCCATGGAGAGGGTAGCTTTGATTGAGAGATTGGTCTTAAACTGGATGTCTTCGATGGCTATGCTGTCGGTAGGATCTGACATGGCAACAATGAGGGTGTTGTCTTTATAATCGATGGGAATCGAAAAGTGTTTCTTCGCTAGCTCGTATGGCACACGTTTGATTACTTCTTCTGGGATGTTGTGCTCCTCAATATTAATAACTGGGAAATTGTATTTTCTAGCAAGACATTCTACTATTGACTTGTTTTCTACATAACCCAATTTAACCAGAATACGTCCCAGACGCGCATTGGTCTTTTCATTAATTCTTACAGCTTCATTCAGCTGAATTTGAGAGATAAGACCTTCTTTGAGAAGAATCTGACCGAGTTTTTGCGAACTCTTCCCTTTATCTCCACGCTTAAGAGTGCCATTGAGACTGGAATCTCTACCCGGTACTGATTTGCTATTGGCTGGATTGTGTGCAGGAGATGGTCTTCGTAAATTGTTATTCTTTATTGCTGATGAATCCATTAGAGTGCCGATTGGTGTTCATGCAAGTTTATGGTTTGTTGTGTCCCTTTTGAGAATTGGGACCTGCTTTTATAGCTTCAAGATAGATAAGATAGCGCCTGTGGCTTTTTGATCCTCCAATTTGAGCAGGAGTTAAAATACACACTAATCAATATTGTTCTTTTCGGTTTGAAACAGTACTACTTTAATTAATTTTAAAGATAATTCCTTCTTATTCAATGTTTTAGTTAGCTTCTTCCTGCAGCATACGGATAAGCATAGTAGCATTTTAGCCTAATCCTGTGTATGTTTAGTAGCCACATTCAACCTTCCGTGCACCTTCAGGACGCCAGGCCGGTGATATGACTCCATAATGACAAAAGGGGAAAAGAACACCCCCCCAGGTCAGGGTGAACTCTCCATAGCGGTCATTGATATCATCCATCAGTTTGGTAATGATCATCCCCTTTTTTTCTTCTTCAAATAGGGGTAGTTGTACCGTTCTTGAAATCAGATTAGAGATAGTTACTCCCAGGAGCCTCACGGCTTGTTTTAATCGGATGGTATTAAGGATCTTGAGGGTGTTCTGGTAGATATACTGGCTGTGGTCAATGGGGTGTTTAATGGTAAGCTGTCTGGTAAAAGTGGTGAAGTCGCTGTACCTGACAGTTAAGGCAATAGTCCTGCCCTGAAGACGGTATCTCCTAAGCCGCCTGCCAACCATCTCAGCTAACCTGAAAAGGTGTTTTGCCATCACCTCCCTTTGTGATATATCGGACGGAAGGGTCATGCTGTGTCCAATAGATTTAGGTGGGGACTCTTCTCCCAGAGGGATAACCGGGGAGTCATCGATGCCTTGCCCCATTGAGTGTAGATACTCCCCGATGATACCAAACCTCTTTTTTAAGAATGGAACACTACTCCTGCCCAGTTCACCGCAGGTCCTGATCCCCATTTCAGCCAGATAAGCTTCCAGGTGGGAACCGATGCCGCAAAGTTCTTTTACGGGGAGCTTTTCTAGCAGGGAAGATACTTCCTCCAGCTTGATTTCCACCAGGCCATCTGGCTTCTTGAGATTGCTGGCAAGTTTAGCCAGAAGTTTGTTGGGAGCGATACCCACTGAACAGGTTAGCCCCAGATTATCTTTTATTTTTTTCTTAATCGAGGCAGCGATATGGCCCGGACTTTGGAAGAGTTTCAGAGAACCTGTGATGTCTAGAAAAGCTTCGTCGATAGAAAATACTTCCACCAGCGGGGTATAGTGTTTGAAGATGGAGGTTAATTTTACACAGGTATCCGTATATTTTGTATTGTTGCCCGTGACCAGGATGAGATGATGGCAACACCTTTTTGCTTCTCTCACAGTCATTCCAGTTTTCACTCCGAAGGCGCGTGCCTGGTAGGAGGAAGTAGTGACCACTGTCCTCTGATTTGATCCAATAACTGCGATGGGTTTGTTTCTCAAAGCAGGGTTGCATTGTTGTTCCACTGATGCAAAAAAGGCATTCATATCGATGTGCATGATAATTCGGGATGCCATTAATGTCCTTCTTCGAGAGCTAAGAGATGCCAGGTGGCACTTTCTGTTCGATAGCAGAGTTCATAGAGGTTATCAGCCTTGTCAGTGACGGAAAAGTGGTATAGGAGGGATCGTCCTTCCCGGCTGCCCCAGGTGTAGGTAATATCTTTAATATGGTATTCTCTGCCTTCCCAGACGAACCAGACTGGTCTGATCTTTTTGCCTCCACCAAAGACAGCTCCTACTTTAACGGGTTGTTCGATCTTCATTACTTATGAAGTTCCTTTTTTGTAAAAAACCGCGAAGATGCAAAGGGCACAAAGGTATTTCTTTTGCAAGAGTTTCTAATCAGGATCTTAATTCCGCAATCGTTTAATCCAGTATCCTGCATTTCGCACAATGTGCCCTTGGATTTTGTCCACATTTGCAAATTATGTTTTGAATTTATGACATTTGAATTCCGGATTTGCTTCGGATTTCGATATTCTTATTTCGGATTTTAATTCCGCATTCTGC
>CBDTTR010000113.1:0-6929 GCA_965363405.1 uncultured bacterium
AATGCAACTCACGTGATGCTGCAGGTACTGAATTAAGCCCCATATACAGTACTCTTCCCTGCAGCGAAAGAACCGAAGAAATTGAGGCGGCCATCCCCGGTTACCAGGGCCACACAGGCATCTGTGTTGTACACTGCCAGATGGACAATGAGTTTATCTGGAACATTTACACCGAGAACCCCGAGGATAGTTGCGGTGATTTTGAATTGTTTTATCCGGAAGACTTTGAGTAAATAGAAAATCAGGGCAATGTGAAAATTAAATTTTGGAGGTGCTTTATGAAAATTCGAAGGTTAACAGTTGTCTTATTTACATCATTAATCGTGTGTCTTTATGGTGTCGGGAATGTCACTGCCATTGAATGTTCACATCCATCACTGCCGGAAGCCCTGGACGCTCTGGAATCAAGTAATGGAGTTACAGTAGAAACAGTAGAAGTTACTAGCTGGGGTTACGGTGACCCACCTTCAGAGGACGATAACTATTATTATGCTTTTGAACCGGCAGGCAAAAAGCCGACGACCGGATTTATAATACTTCCTGGCGGGAATTGTGATCCGAGGGCATATGCACCCGCTGCCCATGCAATTGCAGCAAAGGGATATTTAACTGTTATTGTACCGATGCCAAATTGTGTTGCAATGCCCTCGGGGCATAGGAGAGCTGGTAAAATAATAGAAGACTTTGAGGAAATTGAAAACTGGGTGATAGGCGGCCATTCGGTTGGAGGCACTGCAGCATGCATTTATGCCCAAAAGTATGGTAATATTGAAGGTGTTGTTATATGGGCGTCCTTGTCACCTGGCGGACTAGAAGATACAGATATAAAGGTTTTAACTGTTTACGGTTCAAACGACGGCAGATGCGGGCCTGAAGATGTTTTAGCAAATGCGGGTGCATTGACTGCAGATACTATCTTCGAAGAAATTGAAGGTGGCAATCATACCCAGTTCGGCTATTTTGATCCCACCCCGGATCCTTATTTTACAGACGATAATGCGGCCACCATTACACTGGAAATGCAGCAGGCAATCATTGTGCAAGTAACTGTAGATTTTCTTAATATGATTAGCGGCCGCACAGCATGTCTTGCTACTAATCTCCTGGGCAAAGATGACTCGCGGCTTGATATAGTGAGGCAATTTCGCGATGAGACATTGTCAGAAATATCAATGGGCAACAAAGTTATTGAGTTTTATTATAGAAATTCAGATAGATTAATTGCGGTTCTTGATAAGAATCCGACAATAAAAGAATCTGCAAAGAAAGCTCTGGAGGCACTGGTACCTATGATAAAGTTATTATTGAACTAAACGAGCAGTGCTGAATGATGCATCTAGATATACAAGTGTTAATCCCCCAAATCTATCACATCAAAGTTTAAAAGGCAGAGGTCAAACTAGCCGTTCTACATAGGTGTTGAAATGTTCTTTGATTATTGTTCTAAAAAGTTGAATCAAATCATCTATGTTAAGGAAGGTAAGAAAATGAATAAGTTATTAATCTTATTGGTATGTCTAATTCTAACTCCCATTACTGCTCTAGCTGATGATTGTGTCCCCTGCCAAGCGGATATTGACAATGATGGCTTTGTCTTTTTCAGTGACTTAGGGATTTTGCAATCAGAATTTAAAAATGGAATGGAAGACTATCCTAAATGCTGTTCAGCCCCAGTATGCATCCCTTTCGAAGGGACGCTGTCAGTACTTGGGCGTTGGTGCGATCAGGGAGACGGGACGGTAAAAGATATGACAACAGGGCTGGTGTGGTTGAAGGATGCGAGTTGGGGTGGCGCTAAAAGATGGGAGGACTGTACAACACATGTTGATGCTCACACACGGGTAGGCATATTAGAAGAAGGTACTAGTGGTGCAGGACTCAGTGACGGATCTGTTGAAGGTGATTGGCGGCTGCCCACAAAGACTGACCTTGTGGGAATCACCTTAGGAGATGAGTACATAAGATATAATCAAATGTATTTTTTTACCGGAGTGCAGTCCAACCACTACTGGTCCGGAACGAGTTATGCATGTCCTCCCAGCAACGCGTGGGTCGTGGGTATGCATGATGGCCCCGTGAACTCCGTCTGTAAGTACAGCTACTACTCCTACTACGTGTGGCCAGTGCGTTCTGACAATTGATAATTTGGTTCTTTTAGTTATTTGATTATTTCCTTTAGGGGAGTACAGAGGGAATATATCCCCTCTGTCCGCGGCAATTTTTTATTGATGGAGATATAAGTCACATTACGAGCATCTATCCACCCCGAAACCACTGCCCCATTTCAAAACGTATTGCCCGATGCGGACTGAGTCAGCACCTTGCTCATAAATCTGGGCAATGAGTAGGGTATACTATAGATTATTTTATCTGACAATATCTAATATGGGCAGGGGTCTTACATGGCTCCTGCCTTTTGTTCTACATATTGTATGTTCGGGATTAAGTGAAAAAACTTAATATACTATCATCAAGGACACCGATCAGAAAGCCGAAATTTTTAACACTACCAAAGAAACTGTCGAAAAAGTCCAAATTTGCATTTTTGTGAATTTTAAGTATAGTCAAATCAAATAGTTGCAAAGCGTAAAATGAGGGTTTTAGGGTTTTTCGACAGTCTCAAAAGTATGGTGCGTAATATTCCTATGAAGTCGTGCAGTTGCTTATTTAGTAGTATGTTACATACCCTAAATGTCTTAAAGCGTGGAAACGAAAGTATTTACTGCTCTCTTGAAATTAACATCTTCCCAGGTCAGTCTGTCTACTCATTATTACTTTAATCACTTCCTTAGGAGGAAGAGCAATGGCTTTTAAAACCGAATTGGTAAAGGTGGAGAGTTTAGCTTTAGAACATTACTTGCCGGATCAGGAGATCAAAGATAAAAAGCTCCTCTTCGTCCACAGCTCAGGCCATGGTTCCTGGATGTGGAAAAATTTTCTTTCCTATTTTGCCAAGAGGGGCTATGACTCCTGGGCACAAAACCTGAGAGGCCATCATCTATCTGATCCTGTAGAGGATTGGGGAAAAGTTGGGGTTTCGGAGTACTTGGAGGATGTTGGAAAAGCAGTAAAAAGGGTTGGAGGAGATGTGGTGCTAGTGGGTCACTCCATGTCAGGCATTTTGATACTTAAATATGCTGAGTCCTACCAGGTGGCAGGGCTCATCGTTTCTCAGTCTGGTTTACCAAAGCCCATGATGCAGAAGAGAGGCATAGAGATTAAGGTGACTATGCCGGGCAAGAGTCAAAGGGAGGTTAAAGCGGGAGCCATCATGCCCATGAAAGATAAAGAAGTAGTAAAGAGGATGCTTTTTGACAGGAATAATGTTGATGAAGAGAGTGTCAATTTGGTATTAGAAATGATGGGGGAGGAGTCTGCAAGGGTAGGCGGGGAGATTATGCAAATGGAGCTTGTACTTGAGAAGATTACATCACCTCTGTATGTGCTTGGATTTGATGCTACCAAGATAGGCATTAAGATGCCTGTTGATCTCAACAAGGTTCTGGCAGAGGAATTAAAGGCTAGGGATTACAAGGTTATTGAACCAGGTGGACATAATTATATGCTGGAGAAGAACTGGCAAGAATTTGCACGCCAGTTTGAGACATGGGTGAGCTCTATGTGAAATTCTTTACTTTATATTGGTTGTAAAATAAAGCTCCTTTCGAAAAACAACGGGGTCACCCATTAAAGGTTTCTTGTCAAGAGATAAAACTACCCCACGGCATAAAATCTCTCTTTTTTAATAGATCTTTTGATTAAGTCTAACTACCACAACGATTAGACACCATCTTTTATTCCGCACCTGTTATTTCTATCAGTTCATAAAAGGAAGTTCTTATCAATCATTTACAGTCTAAGATGCTTTCTGGTCTTTATGACTCAATTGTTCTTGACAAACCAGCATGTTATTCTATAGTGAAATTCTTGAGTTATCTTCATGAAACTCCCCTCTCTGTGTGTTTGAATGCATGAAAAAGAGTAACAACATATAACCACAGAGGGCACAGAGGGGGAGGGAACAAAAAGTCTTTTAGCTTGTTGATAGTGGAGATTCCCTCTGGCTCCCCCGTTAGATTATTTATCGCTGAGTTCGAAAGGATTACAGAGGCATTATCTTTACTTACTCGGCGTGCTCTGCGATAAATAGTGCAATCTAACGGGGTGAATCTGTGTTTTGGTTTTGACAATACGTAATGAGGATGGAGGAGTAAAACCATGGTAAGTATAGATACCGAAAAATGTTTAGGATGTGGAGGGTGTATCGATCTTTGCCCCGCAATAGCTATCAGCATGATCAATGATGTAGTTATCATTGACGAGAAGCTCTGCACCGAGTGTAGTATCTGTGTTAAGGTCTGCCCGGTAAGAGCTCCATATAAGGCAGATGAAAAATGATGTGTTGAGAGGAGAGTCAGTATGGCAAAGCACTATGATGTAGTGATAGTAGGTGCAGGCCCGGCTGGTCTGCTAGCTGCAAAAACTGCCGGCGAAAGCGGCCTCAGCATTGCACTGTTGGAGAGAAAGGCGGACATTGCTAAAATTCGTCGTACTGATGCAGGTGTTGTTGCTCTCAATGAATATCTGTATGGCCAGATTGTAACGTTTAATCGCAAAACGCACACACTGGTTTTCCCCGTTGCTGGATTTTCACTGAAATATGAAGGCCCCTGGAATGATAACCGGTATGGCTTTCATTTTTACTCTCCCAGCGGAAAAAGGTTTATGGTAGGAGACTGGGCAGAGCTGAAGAAAGACCCGAACAAAAACAGTAAGGGAGTTGCACTCTCTAAAGGGATTTTCCTTAAGTCCATTCTTAAGGAAGCACAGTCCTGTGGGGTTGAGTATTTCCCCAATACAAATGTGCTGAAAGTAAATGGAGAGGGTGACTGGGTATCAGTGGAAACCAGCCAGGGGGAATATAACGGGCGATTCGTCGTTGCCGCGGATGGGGTCAACTCACGTGTAGTACGGTCACTCGGTCTGAATAGAAAACGGAATTTTCTCGGAACTTCCAGATACCTTACATGGGTGATGACCGGGGTACGACCGCCAGATGCTGAAGGGCTTATTTTTGTGATGACCATGTATGGAACATTCTCGGTTTCTCAGGTCTGCGATGAAGATCATTACCATGTGGGCATCATGTCAGGTGATCTTACGTTGGACTTGCAGGTCCAGCTAGAGAGGTTTACCCGTGAAGACCCTGTCTTTTCTCATTGGTTCAGAGAAGCAAAGAGGACAGATGATGCGGAGTGCTGTGTAGTGAATGGCTGGCAGGCTATGGAGAAACCTTTTTACAATAACGTTATCATTGTTGGAGATGCGTGCTGGTCCGAGCAGTTTTCCAATCCCCCTTCACTCAGTGCCGGATATCAACTCGGCCATGCATTGACCAGGGCCTTTATGGATGAGAAGTTTAATGAGGAAGGAGTAGCCCAGTATTTGGAGTGGTATGATTCCAGTATCTACAAGCCTTATGGGCAGAGGGCAATGGGAGGGGGAAGTCTTGTAAAATATCTCACGGCGGAGGAATTAGATTATCTCGCTGCACTTGTTCCCAAACCAGTTCCCTCTACCGCCAGTTTTCTTAAGGTGTTTAACACACTCCTTGAAACCTATCAGCCTCTGGTGCCGCAAATTGAGAAAGTGCGCCCCGGGATTCTTGCGAAGTTCAAGAGAATGAGGGAGGAGGTGGAAGAGAATCAGTCAGAAAGGAGGAAAACAGGGTTCCCAAACAAATGAGAGTTGTCTTGAGCACCCTAGGGTCCTTTCGGAATACTACTTATATGGAGGCTGTTGAAAAATGTTTAGATGCAAGGCGCACGAAATCCTGGGGAATGAGGTGTACTTGTGCAGTACGCTAAAAAAGATATTGAAACACCTCGGGCTCTGGCTTGTTAAAAAAAGACCACCGCCCAGGATACATTCCCCACCAGCAGAACTCTATGCGGATTACTCCGATTCTCAAATCTCACCATGGGGTGATTACCAGACCGCAGTATCACACCCCACATCTTGTGTCTCCCATCTGCCCACTAAGATTCAACACTACTACCATTAGGGATCCCAATCAGAGAGCCGAAATATTTAACACTTCGTTATCAAACCTACGCAAACCCCGCATTTAACACTTCTTGCCACTTTCTAGGTCGGCTTCAGAGGAATTTCGGTTTATATCTCTTTTGGTAACTTCAAATATCTTGGCTTTTAACCCAGGTTTTGCAGTAGGCATCGTGGCGAGGCGTAGAAAACCGTAGCGAAACGTGCAGTTGGAGCGATTTTGCAACGCAGGCATATCCATAGATATGTTGAGGAGCAAAATCGTGAAACAAGCGTTGCAGCAAGGATTTTCAAGCCACAGTAGATAGCTACTGCAAATTCTGGGTTAAGCTACTGACCGCGCATTATGTTCTCAACTATTAGCTGGAAATGTATCTAGTGAGTTGATCGATAAGGAATTCCTTCTTGGAGATCAATGTCTTAACAACGTCACCAATTGAGATCATCCCGACAAGTCTGTCTCCATCAAGCACTGGCAGGTGCCTAATGTGCTTCTTGGTCATTAGCGCCATGCAATCCTCGATTTTCTGGTCTGGTTTCACATAGATCACTCGCTCCGTCATGATCTCGCGGACAAGGGTGTCCTTTGAGGACTTATCTTTAAGAATTACTTTGCGTGCATAGTCCCGCTCAGTGATGATGCCTATAACTTTTTTATCCTCTGAAACAACTAGTGCACCGATCTGTTTGTTAGCCATCTCCGAGATGGCATCATACACGGTAGCTCCCGGTTCAATGGTCCAGATATTCTTGTTTTTGATTTTCAGTAAGTCTTTGATTACTTCTGCCATGATTGTCTCCTCCATTATAGTTAAAAAACGTATTTGTTAAAAACTATAAAATGAAATGCCATTAGCTAACTGCTC
>CBDTTR010000114.1:0-6834 GCA_965363405.1 uncultured bacterium
AAAGCGCGTAAGTGGATTGAAAGCAAAGAAATTAAAAAGGTTATCGTTGTGCCAAGGAAATTGGTCAATGTGGTGGTGAGATGACTTTATACAGGGTACAGGGAGCAGGGTACAGGGTGCTCGAAGAGAAACTAAAGACCAGCTGTCAATAACCAGGATAAAGATTTGCCCTGTTCCCTTTAATTTTTTCGGAGTTATCTTATTTCATGGGTAAAAAAGCAAGTATTATTATCTCTCTCCTTTGCATCTTTGGGATTATAGGTTGTGGCTACCATTTTATTGGTCAGAGCGAAGTCCTCTCGGGCATTCATACTGTTGCTATCCCCTATTTTGAAAATGAGAGTTATGAGCCTGGACTGGAAAGATATATGACAGAAGCTTTAGTAAATGAATTTGTTAAAAGCAAGACTGTTTCCATTGTGGACGAAGGGGATGCAGATGCAGTCATCAGGGGAAAGATAGAGCTTTTTAAGGAATTTGTCATCGCCTACGATAAAGATGATAGTGCTTTGGAATATCTTATCCAGGTGGAGCTTGATGTAACTTTAGAAAAGAGCGATACAGGTGAAGTCATCTGGAGAAACAAGGAGCTCTCTCATTTTGAAGAGTACAGAGTTTCTTCTGAAATAGCTGTAACAGAGGCTAATAAGGGACATGCAATAAGAAAAGCTGCTGTTGAGATGGCTGAGAGAATTCACGACAGCATCATTGAGGGGTTTTGATTTCTAAACCACGAAGTGCACGAAGACAAAAAGGTAATAGTTTAATTACAAGGAAATTCCATTTGAAAAATAGATTAAAATTTTGATTCCGAATAAAACGCATCTATTCCAGGTTGGAGAATGTTTAATTCATTTTGATGAGCATTTGTTTTCAGGATTGAAGGCTATAGAAAGAGTTTCACTAATTCATGAAGCAGAACTTCCAGTCCTTTAAAATCTCTCAGGATTAAAAGTAGTCTTATAATTATATTGTATTCTTCGTGATCTTCGTGGTTAATTTAATTCTATGAAACCTTTGGAACTACAAAAAGCGATTAAAAAGAGGAACCTTTCTCCTCTTTATTTTTTTTATGGTGAGGAAACCTTTCTGATCGATAAAACAGTAAGTGAGATAAGGGAAGAGTTGGTTGACCCCGACCTTTCCAGTTTTAATCTCAATATTTTTTATGGAAAGGAAAGTGAACCCCAGGATATTATAAATTCAGCAAAGACCCTTCCTCTTATGAGTGATTATAGACTGGTTGTAATTAAGGAAGCTGATCAGCTGAAGTTATCATCCTGGCAAGATTTTTTATCTTATTTTGAAAATCCTTCCTCTTCGACTTGTTGTGTCTTTTGTGCTGAGAATATGGTGCTAAAAGCCGAACCCCTTAAAGCATTTAAAAAAAAGGGGGAGATGGTGAGATTTTATCACCCTTTTGACAGGGAAATTCCTGAGTGGATTAGGAAAATTGCAAAAGAGTTTAATAAGAAAATCAGCAGAGAAGCAGTAGATTTATTGAGTGTAGAGCTGGGAAATGATTTGCAGAAAATTTATAATGAGCTGCAGAAAGTAGCTATCTATGTGGGAGAAAAGGCTGTAATTGAGAGTGATGATGTTAAGGAGTCGATAGCTGATGTCAGGGGGGTTACTATTTTTAATCTGGTTGATTGCATCGGCAGCAAAGACAGAGAAGGTGCTTTGAATGCATTGAGAAAGTTATTAGAGGTGGGTGAGTATCCACTTAAGATACTTACTATGATTACTCGTCAAATGAGGTTGTTAACAAGGGCAAAGGAGTTGCTTAAGGAGGGCTCTTCTCATGAAGATGTGGGAAGAAAGTTAGGTATACGCGGTTTTTATTTGAAAGGATTCTTAAAACAGGTGAATGTGTTTTCTCTTTCTCATGTGGAAGCCTATTTCACCTGCCTTTTCTGCTCTGATTGGAAGCTTAAATCAAGCAGGATTGACAAAAAACTCATAATGGAGAAATTGATTGCGGATTTGTGTGCACTTTAAGCAGCGGAGTTTAAGAGGGTAGCTGAATACTGTTAAGCAGCCAGGAGCCTGTTAACCATTTTAGTAAGACGCGAAATCCTGCGCGAAGCCGTTTTTTTATGGATAACCCCTTTAGACACTGCTCTGCTTATAGAAGAAATGACTTTCTTTAGTTGGGAGTGAGCGTCTTCATTTTTCTTAGTTTCAAGCACTGTAAGCAGGTTTTTAATCCGGGTCTTTATAGAAGATTTTATCGCCCTGTTATAGTGATATATCCTTGTGTTTTGCCGTGCTCTCTTTTCGGTTGATTTATGTCTGATCATTTTTTGTTCTTCTCCTAAAGTAAAGTAGGGTTAAATCTACCATTTTTTTTGTTAATGTCAAGGACTTTTTATCCAAGATTGCATTAGGACGCAGATTTTCGCAGATAAACGCAGAATAATTTTTGTTTTTTAAAATCTTGCTAATCTGCATTTATCTGCGTCCTAAAAGAGGGTTATTATTATGGCGATGCAGTCTCATAAAATAACAAGGGCAGCTGGTGTTGTTGGTTCGGCGACACTTTTAAGCCGCATCCTGGGATATGTGCGTGATATGGTAATCGCTTACTTTTTCGGTACCGCAGATGCGGCAGACGCCTTTTTTGTTGCTTTTAGAATCCCTAATTTATTCAGGAGACTATTTGCCGAAGGTTCTCTGACGGTAGCTTTCATCCCCATTTTTACAGGGTATCTGGTTCATGAATCTAAAAAGAATGCTTGTGAGTTTGCCAACACAGTTTTTACCTTTCTATCTATTATACTCGTGATTTTTTCCTGTCTTGGCGTAGTTTTTTCCCCTTTTCTTGTTAAAATAATGGCCTGGGGTTTCGCAGACGAGAAGGTTAAGTTTGAGCTGACTGTTCTTTTAACCCGCATTATGTTCCCCTACATCTTTTTTATTTCCCTGGTTGCCTTATGTATGGGCGTTCTCAATTCTTTAAAACATTTTGCTGCCCCTGCTCTAGCTCCGGTTCTGCTCAATCTGGCCATGATTTTGTCGGCAATTTTTTTAATGCCTTATTTCTCTCAGCCCATTTTGGCCCTGGCCTTTGGCGTTATATCAGGAGGCTTTCTACAACTTGCTCTACAGATTCCCTATCTTAAGAAAAATGGGGCTGGTTTTAAGCTTAATTTTAACTTCTCCCATCCAGGATTGAAGAAAATGGCAAAGCTTATGCTCCCTGCTGTTCTGGGTGCTGCAGTTTATCAGGTAAACATGGTGATGATTACTATGATTGCATCTCTCCTGCCTGCCGGCAGCATCTCCTATCTTTACTATTCAGACAGGATATTTCAATTCCCTTTAGCACTTTTTGGTATTGCCTTAGCAACCGCCTCTTTACCTGCAATGTCGGATCAGGTTGCTCACAATCAAATGGAAGAGTTGAAGGACACTCTGTCTCATGCACTGAGATTAATTCTATTTATTACTATACCTGCGATGGTTGGTTTAGTTGTTTTACGGGTTCCCATTGTTCGCATCCTCTTCCAGAGGGGGGCATTTACGGCAGATGCTACTCTTCTGACCGCTCAAGCACTTTTCTGGTTTGCAGTGGGATTGTGGGCAGTTGCGGGGGTGAGGGTGGTGGCAAATGTATTCTACGCTTTGCAGGACATTTGGACGCCCGTTAAAGTAGCAGTGATTTCTATTATATTCAATCTTGTCATGTCTTTAGTGTTAATGAAATCTATGAAACACGCAGGATTAGCGCTGGCGGTTTCTCTTTCTTCCATGGTAAATTTAATGATTCTCGTTTTGGTTTTAAGAAGGAGATTGGGGAAGCTGGGTATGAAAAAGGTTATATTTTCTTCAGTAAAGATTTTACTTTCCTCTGCTGCCATGGGCATTATCGTGTATCTTACCTGTCAAAATGAATTCTTTGTTTCTAAAAGCTTTCCCATGCACGAGGTGATTGCTCTTTGTTCGAGTATGTTTTCAGGAGTTGTGGTCTTCGCTTTATGTTCCTATATCCTTAAAAGTGATGAGCTCTTTTCCCTGTGGGAGAGTTTTAAAAAGGGGAAACGCAGACAATGAGCGTGAAAGAATGGAATCCCCCTCTTATATACTATTCAATTTTTAAAACAAAAATTGGGTGGTGTGGTTTGCTCAGGTCTGAAAGGGGCATTTTAAGGCTATTCATAGGGTGTTCGAAGCGAGAGCAACTTCTGAAACAAATCACACATGAATTTGGAAATAGTATAGTGAGAACACCTGCCAAAGAAGATATGGTGGATAAGATTAAACGCTATTGTGCGGGTGAGAAGGTTATCTTTGATAAATGTGCTTTAGACTGGTCTTTGCTAACCCTCTTCCAGCAGAGAGTGTTTAAAGAGGCAAAGAAAATACCCTATGGGGCAGTTGAAGCATATTCCGGTCTTGCCCGAAAGTCAGGGTGCCCCAATGGTTCACGAGCTGTGGGAAATGCCCTGGCTAAAAATCCTTTTCCTTTAGTCGTTCCCTGTCATCGCATTATCAGAGGAGACGGAAGGTTGGGCGGGTTCTCTGCATGGGGAGGTATAGCATTAAAAGAAAGGCTTTTAAAACTTGAGGGCGTAAAGGTTTAGTCAGAGCGTGGCCTGTTTTACTCTTGACAATGATAAAAAAAATTTGTTAACACGTAGCAGGTTTCTATGTTATACTGATTTCCTTTGGTATTGCCCCCGTAGCTTAGCAAGGATAGAGCAATGGATTCCTAATCCAAAAAAAGGGGTTTAGCGAAGGTCTTGATTTAATAGTCAAATCTTCCTAAGCCCCTTATTTTATTGGCTTCCAGGTCTTTTATACTTTGCCATCCTTTTTGATATTTTTTGACCTATTTGGACACCAGAGAAGACCCATGCCCCCCCTCTTGCGTATATGATAAATCCTCTTTAAAAACGGACGCTATTTTTTTCGAGTTCCGGGTGGGAGGTGGAGATTGTGCTTTGGGGTAGTTGGACATAGAAGTGTTACTCTTTCCTCATTGTAATCGTTGACTGTGTGCTGATCTGGTGATGTGTTTTGAGGTGAATGAAGGTAACCATGGAGAGAAAGTATGCTGGCTGTTCACAAAAGAGAAAAGACAGAAGCCATTTAAGACCCCTGAATAGAGAAACACTCAAAAGGCTGTATATTAAGGAAGGCAAGTATTGGTATGGTTAATTTTCAAACAAATAATTTTTTATGTGCTTTTTCTATTTCGTCTGCGATTCTTTTAGCTGCTTCCACTGGATCATTGGCATGTCTAATTGGTCTCCCAACAACAATATAATCTGCTCCGTTTATAATCGCATTAAAAGGTGTAGAAATCCTCGCCTGGTCATCATTTTGTATGTGCCCCCATGATGGACGTATACCAGGCACTACCACAATAAAATCCTTACCAAATTTTTCTTTTACTGCTCTTACTTCATTGCCAGAACAAACCACTCCTGAGCAACCAGTTCTTTTAGCTATTTCTGTTCTATGAAGTACTAATTCTCTGGGGTCTTGTAATTCTTCACGAATGCCAATATCCTCCAAGTCTTTTTTTGAAAGACTTGTTAATACTGTAATTCCCAAAACCTTGGTTCCATTTTTGACGTTATCGACCACAGCCCTTAATAACTGTGAGCCTTCGTCGCAATAAACTGTTGTAAATTTAGCGCCATGAACATTAGCAGCTTTCTGCGCTCCACTAACAGTTTCAGGTATATCATGAAATTTCATATCAAGAAATATTTTCGCTGGACTTTCCTTAGCAATAGCTTGCATTACTTTTGGGCCTTCACTAACAAAAAGTTCTAATCCTACTTTGAATAATCCCACATGATCTTTAAGAAGATGAATATACTTTTCAGCTTCTTTCAAAGATGGGAAATCTAATGGGAAAATTATACGTTCATGAGGCAAAGGGTTTTTATTCATAAAAATAAGTTTACATCATTAAAATATTTTATTTTACTTATTATTATCAGATTATAATTTTTATTGCATCGCCAAATAATTGTCAAGAATAAAAATACACAATATTTAGTCTTGAATAAATTTATAATACACCATATAGAAAAAGACAGATACTTACGGAATGAAATATGCGGTCAAAAAAACCTGCTACCCTGAATAGAGAGCTTGCTTGCATGCGGTACATGTTCAATCTGGCAATCGGAGACGGGAAAGCTGAGAAAAATCCTGTCCTGGGTGTGAAGTTCGAGAAAGAAAACAATGAAAGGGATAGGATACTGTCTGAAGATGAATTTCAGAGACTACTAGATAAGACCCCAGCTTACCTCTAGCCGATTTTGCTTACCGCTTATTTTACTGGCATGAGAAAAAACGAGATATTAAAGTTGCTGTGGGATAGGGTTGATTTAAAGGGTGGTTTTATAAGGCTACGTCCAGAGGATACAAAAAGCGGTGATGGTAGGGCGATACCGCTTAATAAAGAATTGACAGAGCTTTTCAAAGATACTATAAAGTGTTTACATCATGACTATGTCTTTGCTCGTGACAACAAGCCCATAAAGAACATCAGAAAATCCTTTGAGGGGGCTTGTGCTGAAGCAGGAATAGAAGATTTTACTTTCCACGACTTCAGGCACACTTTCGTTACGAGGAAGCGAATTGAAGGGCATGATCCGATTAAGATAATGAAGGTCACGGGTCATAAAGATGTGTCGATGTATCTGAGGTATAACACGGTTACCGAGGAAGAGTTGAAGACCTTAAATTCAGGTCGGATGGACACCAATATGGACACTAACAAAAACCTCATGCCAAACAACAACCCCCAAACTATTGATTTTACTCTATGCCCCCGTAGCTCAGCAAGGATAGAGCAATGGATTCCTAATC
>CBDTTR010000115.1:0-6797 GCA_965363405.1 uncultured bacterium
GATTGAAGATGAGACAGTGGAAGCAGAAAAATATAACTTGTAGCAGTTAACAATGTCCATGCCCATCCTAATATGTAATCCGTTGCCTCATTTATTTTCTATCTTTTGATAATAGTCGGCCAAGTATTAACCCTTTCATTCAAGCCCCATTTCGATACTCGCCTCTTTATTCGCAACATCCAATACAAAAAAGCCCCATGGTATTTTCTCTTGTCAATGAATGAGATACCATGAGGCTTTGGTAATGAAGAACTGATTGGTTAAAAATTATCTTTTTTTCTTTGTGGCTTTCTTCTTTGCTACCTTCTTCTTTGCTACTTTCTTCTTTGCTACCTTCTTCTTTGCTACCTTCTTCTTTGCTACTTTCTTCTTTGCTACTTTCTTCTTTGCTGCCATTAGTCCCTCCTTGCTTTAGGTTTGTGTTTACATTTAACCTCTCTAGAGGTTAAACATTGAAAAAACCAACTACAATTTATTTCGTATTAAAGTTTTAAAACTTTAATTATTTTTCAGAACGAATAATACTTATTTATAAATAATGTAACATTAAAAATATTTTAGTCAAGAAAAAATTCCTTTTACTTTGAAAAAAATTATTAAAAGTAAATTTAAGTATAACATTTTTATAAAACAATACTTTTGCAATGCCTTGTCATTAAAGAGATTGCGAGAGAGTATGTAGTTAAAAACATTTAGAAAATAAATGTTATAGTAGAAAGAATAATTTTTTATTTTAATTGATGATAAGGAGATTAAAAAACTTTTTTATGTTTGTTCTAAGTTGAAAGCAGAAAATTAATTAAATAGAAAATAAAAAACAATTCACTTAAAGAAAACTTGCTATTGGGAATATGATAAAGAGTAAGCAGGAAAAGTGAAAAATATTTTCTGGAGAATGTATTAGCAATAGTAATAATAAGGAAGTAGAAGGCCAGGCGGAAAATTAAAAGGGAGTTAGATGAAAGATAAAGGAAAAGATCTTCTTATCTATTGTGTGCCAGCGAAGGATAACATCTCAAGATTAAAAGAATATAAAAGCTTAAGTATAAGGGAAACCGTTTAGGATAAACGCAAATCGGAAAATCACTAGACATTTAACCTTAAATTAGTTATTTTTATATAAATAGTTTTGGGGATGTAGCTCAGGGGGAGAGCACTACTTTCGCACGGTAGGGGTCAGGGGTTCGAATCCCCTCATCTCCACCATTTTTTGGACGCAGATGAACGCAGATTGTCAAGATTTCTTAAACCACAAAGTGCGCGAAGAAACACGACGGAATAATAGTTCAACGCAGTATTTCAATATATAATTGCATTCTTCATAAACTTCTTGGTTATTCTAATTTGAAAAAAATTATCTGCGTCCTATAATTCTTTTTGAGGAAAGGCAATGCGAAAGGCTAAAGTAGAGCGAAAAACGAAGGAAACAGAGATTACAGTCGAGATAAATATCGATGGTTCTGGTAAGGGTAATATCAAGACGTCTATCCCTTTTCTGGATCACATGCTGGAGCTTTTAGCTCTACATGGTTTATTTGATATTACTATCAAGGCGAAGGGCGATATTGAGGTGGATTACCATCACACGGTTGAAGATATTGGTATCTGTCTGGGAGAATGTTTTAAAAAAGCTCTGGGTGATTTTAAAGGTATTAAACGGTATGGTGAATCGACTGTTCCTATGGATGAGTCAGTAAGTTCAGTTGTATTAGATATTTGTAATCGACCTAATCTGGTGTTCGATGCACCTTTGGTTAAAGAAAAAGTTGGAACATTTGATAGTGAGCTGGTTAAGGAATTTTTTAATGCCTTTGCTCAGAAAAGTGGAATGTCTTTGCACATCAAGGTTCCCTATGGTGATAATACTCACCATATCATTGAAGCGGTCTTTAAAGCATTTGCTCGTGCTCTTGATATGGCAAGCACTGTTGATAAAAGAATTACCGGAGTGATGTCTACCAAAGGGGAATTGTAAAAGGGAAGATTATTGATTGCTGTTGTTGATTATGGAATGGGGAATTTACGGAGTGTTCAAAAAGCTCTGGAAAAGGCTGGCTACACCGCTCTGGTAACGAATAACCCAAAGCAGATTTTGAATGCCCGCTCTATAGTCCTTCCTGGGGTTGGTGCTTTTAAGGATTGTATCCATAACTTAAAAAGGCTTAATCTGGTTGAACCCATCCTCAATTCTATTAAAATTGGAAAACCATTTCTGGGGATTTGTCTTGGGTTGCAGATTCTTTTTACGATCAGTGAAGAGTTTGGGGAAACCTCTGGATTGAATCTTATTAAGGGAAAGGTAGTTCGCTTTTCAAGTAAAAATACATCGACTACCACACGACTGAAAATTCCGCACATGGGATGGAATTCAATTACCATAAGGAAGGATCTTCCTCTTTTTAGTGGTATTGAGGATGGCTCTTTTTTTTACTTTGTACACTCTTATTATGTCATTCCTGATGATGAAGGGGTAGTTGCTACAACCACCGATTATGGAATTGAGTTTGCCTCCGGAATCCAGCAAGAGAATATCTTTGCCTGCCAATTCCATCCTGAGAAAAGCCAGCAGATTGGGTTGCGTATGTTAAAAAATTTCGGTAAGATTAGCTAAAGGAAAGACAAAATGCAGATTATTCCAGCCATTGATTTAAAGGGTGGTAATTGTGTGCGGTTAGAACAGGGCGAGATGGATAGAGAAACCCTCTTCTCCGCTAATCCTGCTAAAGTTGCCATACACTGGGAATCTCTGGGTGCGAAAATGCTCCATATTGTGGATCTTGATGGGGCCATCACTGGAAAACCACAGAATAAGGATGCAATTTGCCAGATCCTTAAATCGGTAGCTATCCCTCTGCAGCTAGGCGGAGGTATCAGAGATATTGAGACAATGGAGAACTACCTTTCATTAGGAATCAAAAGGGTGATTTTGGGAACGACAGCTTACCAGCAGCCATTACTTCTTAACGAAGTATGTCAGAAGTTCCCAAATCAGATACTAGTTTCAATTGATGCAAGGGATGGTAAGGTTGCTATTTCCGGGTGGAAGGAAACCACTTCTAAGAAGGCAACTGACCTGGTAAAGAATTTGGAAGATAAAGGGGTAGAGGCCATCGTCTTCACAGATATTAAGCGTGATGGGATGATGAAGGGCCCTAATATTACAAGCATCAAGGAGATGGCAGATGCAACCCGAATTCCCATTATTGCCTCCGGTGGAGTAACTACACTCAAACATATAAAGGAACTGATAGATTTAGAAGACTCCGGTGTAGAAGGAATCATTATAGGAAGAGCGCTTTATGAAGGAAGTATTGATTTGCAGGAAGTCGTAGAATTAGTAAGTATGGGAAAATAAAAGGGTTCTCATGTTAACGAAAAGAATCATACCCTGTTTGGATGTAAAAGACGGTAGAGTGGTAAAAGGAATCAACTTTGTTGAGTTGAGAGATGCAGGTGATCCAGTTGAAAACGCAAAGATATATGATCAGGAAGGTGCAGATGAGCTGGTTTTTTTGGATATCACTGCTTCCCATGAGAAGCGCAATATTATACTGGATGTAGTAGAAAGGACAGCGTCTGAGGTTTTTATGCCACTTACTGTAGGTGGTGGAATTAGAAATCTTGATGACATCCGAGATTTGCTTAATGCGGGAGCTGATAAAGTATCAGTCAATACGGCTGCGGTAGAGAATATTCAATTACTTGAAAAGGCTTCCCAAAAGTTTGGTAGTCAGTGCATTGTTGTTGCAATAGATGCCAAGAGAATAGAGACGAAAGAGTATTCTACTGAAAAACTCATAAGCTGGGAGGTCTTTACCTATGGAGGAAGAAAGCCTACCGGGATAGATGCAGTTAAATGGGCAAGACAGGTTGATTCCCTAGGAGCAGGCGAGATTCTTCTTACCAGCATGGATAGAGACGGGACGAAGGATGGTTATGATCTTGAGCTCACTAGAGCAATCTCAGAAGCTGTCGAGGTGCCTGTCATTGCTTCAGGTGGAGCAGGGAACTTCGAACATTTCTACCAGGCCTTCACCACCGGAGATGCAGATGCTGCGCTGGCTGCCTCTGTTTTTCACTATAAGGAGTTTACTATTCGGGAAACGAAATACTATTTAAAGGAAAGAGGAATAGAGGTGAGGGTATGATGGAGTAACTGCTAAACGAACGGACATTTTTGCCTTGAGGGTCGGGGCTTGAGTATTTTAGATAAGCAAGATTTTTTATTTTACAGTACCTATTTGAATGTAAGGAGAGGCTATGAAATTTTTAGACGAGATTAAGTTTGATGATAAAGGGTTGATACCGGCTGTTATTCAAGATTATCAAAATGGTGAGATTCTCATGCTTGCCTATATGAACAGGGAATCTTTGCAGAAGACTCTATCTTCGGGTAAAACCCATTTCTGGAGTCGCTCCAGGCAGAAGTTTTGGCTAAAGGGAGAAAGTTCGGGTCACGTTCAGGAGATAAAGGAAGTATTTATAGATTGTGACATGGATACGTTAGTATTTAAAGTCGATCAGAAAGTAGCAGCTTGCCATACGGGATATAGAAGTTGTTTTTATCGTAAAATTGAAGGAGAAGAGCTTACTGTTTTTGGTGAGAAAGTATTTGAAGAGGGTGATGTTTATAAAAAAGCTTAGTAAAAAAGACTACAGGATTACATAGAAGTTTTTTCAAGGGTTCAAAGAACAACTAGCTGTTCTTTTCTGCCAACTGCAAACCAGCAACTGATTTATTTTCATCTTGTATTAAAATCTTAAAATTCTTCGTTTACCCCGTTAGATAAAATGCCAGAACTTATCTATCGTGGGGATATAACTGCGTTGTTCTATGGTGTGAATTTTGATAAAATGTTTAACCTAACTATCTAACGGGGTTTACCTGCGTCCCAAAAAGGAATTCCAGTCTTATGAATCTACCTGTTATAGGCATTACCATGGGAGATCCCACCGGCATCGGCCCGGAAATTATTGTTAAGGTGCTCTCGCACAAGAGCACTTTTCGTTTTTGCCGTCCTCTTGTGTTGGGTGATAGAAATATTATGGCACGAGCCATAAAACTACTCAGTACAACACTCGAGATAAATGAAATAGAGAATGTTGAAGAAGGGAAATATGGACACGGTATACTTAACCTCCTCAACCTTTCTGATATTGATGTAGATGAGGCAGGTTATGGGGCGCCTACTGAATCCTGTGGCAAGGCGATGGTTTCCTATATTGAAAAGGCAGTGAGGCTTGCTTTGGATGACAGGATTGATGCCATTACCACTGCACCCATCAGCAAAAAGGCACTTTCTGATGCAGGTTACTCCTACCCTGGCCATACGGAGCTTCTGGCTGAACTGACGGGGAGCCAGGAATATTTAATGATGCTGGCTGGTGACAAGTTGAAAGTGACATTGGTTACCATTCACTGTGGTTTGAAAGAGGTATTTCCACTTCTCACAACGGAAAAGATTTTAGCAGCAATTAGAGTTACCCATAGTGCTTTGACTAGCTTTTTCAGTGAAGAAAAACCTAAGATAGCTGTTGCTGCTCTTAATCCCCATGCAGGTGAAGGGGGGCTTTTCGGTAAGGAAGAGGAAGGAGTCATTCTGCCTGCTGTAAGAGAAGCACAGCGATTAGGTATTAATGTAGAAGGGCCGATGCCCCCTGATACAATCTTTTACCATGCAGCACAAGGAGCATACTCTGCTGTTGTTTCCATGTACCATGATCAGGGTTTAATACCGCTTAAGCTGTTGCATTTTGAAGATGCTGTTAATATTACATTAGGACTTCCCATAATTCGTACGTCAGTGGATCATGGTACGGCCTATGACATTGCGGGAACGGGAAAAGCAAATCCTTCAAGTCTATTGAACGCTCTTAAGCTAGCTGCCAGGATGGTGGTACAAAGAGCTATAAGAAACTGAAATTTGGATTTTCTAATGAGGTTAATTTTTATTTTGAAACTCCTCACTATCCTTGTTCTGTGTGGGGCTGGGCATATTTGTCCAGCCCCATTTTTTAATTTAAAGAAAACTCTGAAATACCCGATATGCATTGTGATATAAATCTAAATTTGAACAAGTATACTTATTTGTTTTTACAAGGAAAAACCAAAGGCAGTGATCGTAGCGATGAAATCCTATAAAATTTTTATTACAACTTTATTTATAGTAATTACGCATTATGGTTTTCTTTGCCCATCTATTGCTCAGGAGATTGGTGGAGAAGAACTGCCAGATTTGGGTTATTATAGCCTGGATTATGATGCGGGAGGTGAGAGAAAATATGTCAGCGTTAGCATTTATCCCGCTGGATATTTGGCTAGCGGTGACAACCATGAACCTCAATTCTCAAATGGAAAGGTAACCCCTGAATATGGAGATTCCTCCACACAGTTTTTTTATGAGGTTTATTACCAGGACTCGGATGAAGATGCACCTGTTGAGATATATGTGTATGTTGATGAAACAGCGTCATACGTGGCCTTAGAGAGTGGATTGGCTTATGATGGTGTTTATAAATCGGCGGGTATACTATTGGATTCAGGGATTCATAACTACTATTTTACTGCTACCGATGAGGAAGGAGGGTATATAAGGCTCCCCGCTGAGGGAAGTATCGCAGGACCAACTATCAATGATCCCCCTCAGATTTCAAATGGAAAGGTTGATCCTGAATCAGGAGATAGCTCTACTGATTTTTTTTATTATGTTGATTATTATGATAAGGAAGGAGATACCCCAGAGAATAGGTATGTGTATATAGATAATATAGCATATGAGATGGATCTCTACAGTGGC
>CBDTTR010000116.1:0-6759 GCA_965363405.1 uncultured bacterium
CTAGCTAGTAGTTTTTGGGAGATCATCTTTCTTAACTTTACAAAAACAAAGGATATTTTTTGAGCTTTCTATGAAATTTGGATTTATTGCCCATGCCAGAGGAATTGGCGAATTGAGAAAGGCTTTTTTAATACGGCACGACATATCATTAATACCTTTCAGGTCAGTTGAAGTCATAAAATCAAAGTCACTTGAAGAAGGATTGATAAGGGATATTTATACCTACAGGAAGATATATTCTACCCGTCATGTAGACTGTAGCGGAAGAACCTTCTGCATTTTTCTCACACCAGAGCAGTTACTGGAAAACCAGACAAGAGCCGTGGATCTGGTGGTTGAAGCGTGTTGCCAGGCGAAGGAATGGGGTGCTGAAATAGTTGGTTTGGGAGCTATGACGGCTGTGGTTGGTTCCAGGGGAAAAGAGATTAATGCAAACTCTCCTGTCCCAGTGACTACAGGCAATTCTCTTACGGTATATTCATCCCTAAAGGCATTCAAAGAGGTGGTAAAAAAATTAGAGATTGACATTTATGGGCAGAAAATAGTACTTGTGGGTTTCCCTGGAAGTATTACCCTGGCTATAGCAAAAACTCTGCTGAAAGAAGGGCTAAAACTCGTATTGGTAAGCAGGAGGCAAACCCGTTTCTTGCAGCGGTTTTTGTCGGACATTGATGAAACCAGGCAAGGGAATGTAGAAATTACCCGGGATCTTTCTGATGCTCTGAACAGAGGTAAAATTATTTTCAGCGCAACCTCAACAGGGAACATTATAGATCCAGACAATCTTCAACCCGGATCCATCGTATTTGATATAGCACAACCAAGAGATGTAATCCGAAAAAAGACAAAGCGAAAAGATGTCCTTATCATTGACGCTGGAACAATTAGATTACCAAAAACCAATGGGAAAGCTATTCATTCCGTTTCCCTGCCCTTTTTTCCCTTTATTTCCTATCCTATCTGGGCATGGGAATACTGCTCTTCTTTGTTTGCTAATTATTCTGGCCTTGGTCCTCTCTACATTCCTTCATGTTTGGGAGAAACCATCACACTTGCACTGGAAGAGCGCAAGGATAGTTTTTCCATAGGTAGAGAATTGGATTTAGAGAAGATTGAAGAGATTGGAAAGTTGAGTGAAAAACATGGTTTTATCTTTGACCATTTTTTAAGTTTTGACCAGGCGATTAAAAAGCAGAACTATGAATGTGTCCAAAAAGCTATAAAAAAACAGATTAACTCTGGATAAGGAGTAAGAAGGATGAGATTGAAAGAAAAAATTGCATTGGTGACAGGTGCTTCCAGGGGAATAGGGAAGGCTATTGCACTTCACCTGGCAGAGGAGGGTGCACAAATTATTATCAATTATGCTAAGAATTCAGAAAAGGCAAAGGAAGTTGTTGCTGCTGTTGAGTCGACCGGGGGTAAAGCGTTAGCTATGCAAGCAGATGTTTCTTGTTGGCAGGAAGTTGAAAAGATGGTAGATTCTATTTATGAAAAATTTGGCAGGATAGATATACTGGTTAATAACGCAGGAGTTAATCGTGATGAACTCCTCATCTCTATGGAAAAAGAGGATTGGGATGCTGTAATCAACACCAATTTGGGCGGGCTTTTTCACTGTACGAAGGCAGTAGCAAAATATATGATGATTCAAAAAAACGGAAGAATTATTAACATGTCTTCAGTTGCCGGGGAAAGAGGAGGAAGGGGCCAGTCTAACTATGCAGCTTCTAAAGGAGGAGTGAATGCCTTTACCAGGTCAGTTGCTATGGAATTAGCTCCCAAAAAAATTACTGTTAATGCCATAGCCCCAGGAGTTATAGAAACGGAAATGAGCAGTACAGTAATTAGAAGAGCCAAAGATTTCATTCTAAATTCTGTTGCTTTGAAAAGGTTGGGACAACCAGAAGAAATAGCGAAAGTAGTAGCATTCCTCGCCTCGGATGACTCCTCTTACATTACTGGTGAGGTCATTCGAGTTGATGGAGGTTTTAAGGGATAACAATCTGTTTGGGAAAGGGGTGAATGTAATGGATGAAAAAGTAATTTTCGAAAAGGTTAAAGAAAGTGTAGTGGAAGCCTTGGGGGTTGATGAGGAAGAAGTGATACCTAATGCACTATTATTTGATGATTTGGGTGCTGAATCCCTGGATCTGCTTGATATTGTCTTCAGACTGGAGAAGGAATTCGGCATAAAAATCCCAAGGGGTGGTATTCAAGCGGATGCCTTGTCTGATGAGGGAGAAAACCTGAAAGAGGAGGATTTGGTAGTCGATGGAATTTTAACTCCCCTCGGGATAGAAAAGATTAAAGCATCTATGCCTGAGGTAGACCCAGCAAGGATTACCGAAGGTTTCAGGGCAGATGATATCCCAACTCTTTTTACCGTGCAAACCTTTGTTAACATCACTAAGAATCTGTTGGAGGAGAAGGAAAAGACAGGGTGATTTTGTGGGTATAGGTATAGATATTACAGAAGTTAGTAGAATTAAGTCTTTGGCAGAACAGCATGAACAATTCCTTACCAGAGTTTACACAGAACGGGAGATAACATACTGTAATAGAAAGAAGAATAAGTATCAGCACTTCGCTGCGAGGTTTGCTGCTAAAGAGAGTGTACTAAAGGCACTGGGTGTGGGATGGGCTAAAGAAATCAAGTGGACTGATATAGAAGTCGTTAATGATCCAAATGGGAAGCCGCGAATTAATACTTATGGTGCAGTAAAAAGGCTTATGGATAAAAATGGGGTTAAGGAGATTCTTATCTCTCTCTCCCATATTTCTCAATACGCCATTGCCTCTGCACAGCTTGTGAAAGGTTAGGGAAATGAGATTCCTTTTAATTGATCGAATATTAGAATATCACAAGGGTGAGTCTGCAATTGGCATCAAGGATATTGCCATGAGTGAAGACTTCCTGGCAGAACACTTCCCCCGGTTTCCTGTGATGCCCGGGGTACTGCAACTGGAAGCCATTTCCCAGTTGGCTTCCTGGCTCGTTTTTGTAAGTAAAGATTTTAAAATGAAAGGAACTTTATCAGAACTAAAAAATATCAAATTCAAAGATTTTGTCAAGCCAGGGGATCAGCTCATTATTGAGGTTACCTTTAAAGCCATGGATAGTGAAGGAGTTACTTTCGATGCTAAGGCTAGGGTAAAAGATAAGATAAAGACCATCGTAAACTCTGGACGCCTGAAGTTCATTGATATTGAACAACTTGAGGATCCTGAAGAAGCCAGGGAGTATTTCCACTACCTAACGGGAGAAAAACCCTGGGGCGGGTATAGTCTCTGATAAAGGCTAATCCTATTTTTAAGAATTGTCCAGAAAACGAAATTATGCATCCTGATGGGCTAGGATTTTTTCATGCGCTTCTATCTAATTGATAAAATAACCCATTTTGAATCAGGGAAAAGCGGTACTGGTATTAAGAACGTCACTCTCACAGAAGATTTTTTTGTGAAACACTACGATCGCACTCCCCTCATGCCGGAGCCCCTTATTATTGAAGCGCTGGCTCAAGTAGGAGGATGGACCATTGCTGTTTCCACCCAGTATCATTCTGTAGCCATCATGCTCAGGATCGATAATGTCAGATTTTATAGATATGTGAGACCTGGAGATCAGCTTGTTCTTAAAACTTCTATCCAGGCCATTAGTGATAATGGTTCTCTCATTGAGGGAAGGGCCGAAGTGGGTGGAGAAGTAGTAGCAAGCGTTGAACGATTGATGTATGGCAATTATCAGGTGCCTGATCATCTTAAGGATTTCGTCAAGAAGGGTTATGTTTATGCTAGTGGTGGTTTCCTTGATAGAGATGGTAATGTTGCATCACGGCCAGTAATTTGAGAAACACTCTCAAGAAAAAACGGGTTGTTATTACAGGTATAGGGGTTATCTCACCTATCGGTATTGGCAAAAAGGAATTTGTCCATTCTCTTAAAACAGGCAAATCTGGAGTAACTCCCATTACCCTCTTTGATGCCTCTCAGTTTCCTACCAGAATTGCTGCAGAAGTAAAAGACTTTAATCCTCGTCGAATATTAAATAGAGCTAAGATTCTTGAAATAACCGATGATAGGAGAGTGCTTTTTGCCAATTGTGCTGCCGCATTGGCAATAGAAGACACAAAACTCCCTGAAAAAAAACTCCGTCGGATAAGAGGGGGTGTTGTCTTTGGTGCAGGTGTTCACCCCGTTGTTCCAGCTACTGAAACGATTATATCACAGGGCATTGTCTATGGGAGTGAAGCTGAAATGAGAACGTTGATGAAAGGGCAGGAGGAAAGTAAAACCGCTCCTATCTGGAACAGGGTAAGTCTGGGAACTCTTTCAGTAGCCCAGCACTATGGTATAAAGGGTCCCTGCTACACTGTTGTTTCTGCATGTGCAGCGTCTTCACAAGCGATAGGGCAATCTTTCAAAATCATTCAAAGGGGCGAAGCCGACCTTATCTTGACTGGTGGTTATGATTCCATGATATTTCCCTTTGCCATACAGGGATTCTGCTCCTTGGGAACCATGTCGTCACGTAATGAGCAACCTCAACAGGCTATGAAGCCTTTTGATAGGAATAGAGATGGTTTTGTATTAGGAGAAGGGGCAGGGGTGGTAATTTTAGAGGAATTTGAACATGCCCTTAAAAGAGGAGCAACGATCTATGCAGAGATGTCGGGTTATGGAAGCTCACTTGATGCTTATAGTGTGGCTGATCCCCATCCAGAGGGAAGTGGCGCAGTGCTATCAATGGAAAATGCCATAAAAGATGCGGGAATAGAACCCTTAAAAGTTGACTATATTAATGCCCATGGAACAGCAACAATGAAAAATGATAGAATAGAAACAGCGGCAATCAAAAAAGTCTTTGCTGCGCATGCCTATGAAATACCGGTAAGTAGCACCAAATCGATGATTGGCCATCAGGTTGCTGCAGCTGGGGCTCTGGAACTGATTGCTACAACCCTTGCTATGGATAACAACTTCATACCCCCTACCATCAATTACAACACACCTGACCCTGCTTGTGATCTGGACTATGTTCCCAATAGGACAAGGGATAAGTCATTTTGCAATGCTTTGTCAAATTCCTTCGGTTTTGGCGGTCAAAATTCCACTCTCATTATTACCAGGTTATAAGCAATTATTTTGATATTTTATTAAAGTAATAGAGATATTATCCGATATATAGGAAGAATATTTCGAGGGTTTCTACATCTGTAACCACATGCAGGGGGTTTCGTATGAAAAGGATAAAATTAGGTTTTTGTAGCGCTATTCTAATTATGATTTTAGGGGTTGGAATAGGGGGAGTTGCCTGTGCGGATTCCATTACCCCACTTTCTTTATTGGACATCAATGCTTTACCAGCTGTGGCAACCAATGGTAATGACGGTTTTACAATTACCTGGGGATATCTGGGGCTGGGAAGCATACCGGGCATCTTGGCAAAAAGGTATAACTCGAATGGAGAGTCCATTGATAACGTGGGGTTTTGGGTAAGCTCCCCTTTTGCTGCTCCCTCAATTTTTAATTATGATCCCGATATTGCAACTGATAGTGCCAACAACTCGGTGGTTGCCTGGTGTTCCTATGTGTTTTCTTCTCCAGGCAAGAACATCCAGGTCGTCTATACAAAAGTAGAATCCCCTGGTGAAGCTAGCCGGGTAGATGAGGTGCCCAGGGTTGCTGCCATTTCACCTCAACAGGAAGATGCAGAAATCAATTTATTAAACATTCCTTTCTCGCCTGTCATTGCGGTTGACAGTGAAGATAACATTGCGATCGCATGGAGTTATTATGATTTTGAAAGCGGAGAGAATGGCATTTATCTTAATGTGATAAGCTCGGAGGGTACCGCAATTGATCCTGTTAAAATAGTAGATAATGTTGAAGAATTTACCTGACCAAACGCATCACCAGCCGGTACGGCTGTGAAAGAAGGTACGATTACACTTAGTGATAGTGGGGTGAGATCTCTCTTCTACTATGCACCCTCGATTGCCTTTGATGGAGAGGGAAATATTGTCGTGACCTGGACAGCAACAGGGATGATGCCGTGCGTTTTTGAAGATACAGACCTTCCTATAACGGCCATTTTCTATAGCAAGTATGATACATCCGGGACAGTAGTAAGCGGCTACGATAAGCAGACGATAGCTGTGGGTTTTAACTCTGCTGTTGCTGTAAACAGCAGTGGTGATATGATTATTACATGGAACACCTTCGATGTTTTTACCTTGAAGGTGAGAATCATGGCTGCAATTTACTCTGCTCAGGGGGGAGCTTTGAGTGGACCTCTTGAAGTAGGGGTGAGACCAGATTATACACCCTCTAATTTTGTGGATACCGGTAACTACTTTTTAAATACTGGTATTGATATTGCTGCTGATAGTGTAGGTAACTTCTTCATTGCCTGGGGAGGAAGCAACATCTTAAGCAATCAAATTTACCTTAAAGAGATTTATATCGATGGATCCTATCTGTCGAATGAGATTCAAGTGAGCCAGGGGTTTGATTTTAATTACGGCCCGTCTATTGCTGTCGATAGCCAGGGGAATATAATCATCGCCTGGAATAAATTTTCTCTCATGAATCTGTCTGCAGGAGCATCCTCAGTCTATGCCAGAAGGTTCGACAATAATTTACAAGCCTTGGGAGATGAATTTAAAGTAAACGTTAGCTATTAGTTTAACTGTAAATACTTAAACCCAGAATTTGCAGTAGCCATCTACTACGGCTTGCCCGGCTCATGACTTTAAG
>CBDTTR010000117.1:0-6756 GCA_965363405.1 uncultured bacterium
GATTTTACTCTATGCCCCCGTAGCTCAGCAAGGATAGAGCAATGGATTCCTAATCCATGGGTCGCACGTTCAAATCGTGTCGGGGGCACCAATAAAATCATGAGGAATGGGATAGGAAGGGGATATTATTAAAGGGTTGCCCTTCATTCAAAAGAGTTTCCCAAATAAATCCACTATCCCAGTTTACCGACTTTCCGTTGTTCCCGGGCCCAGACTGAACTTTGTAGGAATAAGTCTTAACCCTTCGATTACGAAATGCCATAGCGGCAAAAGCATTCTTCAAACAAGCCGCATCAGGGCAGGCAAATACTCAAATCGTGAAGTGAACCGTGTTCATTCACTTATTTTAAAATGCCTTTTTCAATGCTTCCCGTTTTGCAGACAATTTCTTTCTTCGTTTCCTGATACTAGGTTTCTCATAGTATCGTCTCTTTCTCACTTCTGAAAAAATACCTGCTTTAACACATTGTCTTTTAAATCTCCTTAAGGCACTTTCAAAGGGCTCGTTCTCACCAAGCCTGACCAAAGTCAATATTAATCACCCCTTTCTATCTTAGTGGGTCATGAACTAAACCTCAGCTTTTCATGATATCACAACTTATTAAATTGGGAAGAGGAGTGCATACTAATCTTCTATCTTCTCCTGCACAGAATCCTCATGCATATATTCCACCTAAAACCTGATATAACTGCTCACCCCCCTATCCTCTAGATGGTTTTATTTTTTTAAGCCAGGGAAAAGGATCAGGATATGTAGGCCGCACGACACACAGTAAGGCATCGTGCAGATTCTAATTGAGTTAAATTGTGTTTGTCATGCCAGTTTTTAACTCAGTGCTTCTGAAAACCCAACATAATCACATTAGTTGCATAAAAAGTCAAGGAAAAACGCAAGGAATCATAAGAAAATTTCCCCAGTTTCTCTTAACCCAATGATTAGATCCTTGACATATGCATGTTTTGCATTATACCATGAATTGGTCTATAGATAAAGGTGAGATGAGGATTTGGTTTGCCAATTAACCATAAGTGTTGTTGGTTTATTGATATTATGGAAAATATAACTGCTGGTACAGGTGGAATCATTCAACTGGCTGCCACTCTTGTTCTATTACCACTATGGATAGGTTTGTCTTTTTTTATTCCATATGTTTTGGGTAAAGGTATAAATGGGTTATTACTTAGCGGAAGATCATTCAAAAATTCTTCTTTGTTTTTTGCTTTCGTTGGAGGGATTGGTTTCTTTTCCTTATTTGTTCTTGTTCTGGGTCCTTCAATTATTCAAATCTTTAGTGTTGCGATTTCTGAGGAGTTGTATGAATATCTATTCCCAATAGGGTCTACTGGAAATACAGTTGGAATTGTTTCTTCACTTGCTGTTGGATTGTTAAGAGGCAACGATGAAGAAAGATGATTTCCCATGTTTTAACCCAACCAGCTGATTTTTGTTGATTTCATGCCCACTTTTTAGTATGATAAAAATTCTGTAGAATATTAGCCTTGAATGTTCCTGAATTTATTTGGTGGTGCTTATTATGGCAATAATCCTACTTTTTCAGATGAAAGCTCTTGAGAAGTAGGATTATTTTTTTGAAATATGCACGATTTTTTGCGGTAGGTAAAATAGCAACTATTATGATTAGTGAGGGTGCTATTTTGGGTAATGATATATGAAAGATGAGAACAAGACCAAAAAGCAACTAATAAATGAACTAAAAGAGTTGCGCAATCAGGTAGTTAAACAAACTCAAACCGATCGCATGGAGGTGACGCATTTACTTCAGGATAGCGAAAAACGCTTCAGTTGTTTGGTAGAAAGTGCAAGTGATGCCATTCTCGCCGTGGATCGACATGGAAACATAACTTCATGGAACAGAGCAGCGGAAATTGTTTTTGGCTATACCGCTGATGAAATAGTAGGTAAGCCTTTTGTTTTGCTAGTACCTGAAAGATTCATAGAAAACAGTAAAAAAGCAATGGAACAAATGAATTCAATGGACAAATCCTATTTTGTGGGAAAGACGTTTGAACATCCCGGGCTTAGAAAAGACGGCAACGAATTCACTTCAGAGCTTTCCTATGCTGCCTGTGAAACAAAAGAGGGTTTATTATTAACTGCTATTGTGCGAGACATCACCAAGCGTAAGCGAGTTGAGGAGGCTTTGAGGGAAGCCCAATGCGGATTAGAACAAAGAATAGAGGAGCGCACTTTAGAGATTAGTACTGTCAATGAGCAATTAAAACAGGATGTCACCGAGCGCAGGATAGTGGAGGAGGCTTTGCGAGAAAGTGAAGCCAAATATCGTGAGCTTGTCCAGAATGCTAACAGCATCATTTTACGAATGGATCTAAAGGGGAACGTCATGTTTTCCAATGATTTTGCCCAGAGTTTCTTCGGTTACTCCGAAGGTGAGATAATTGGCAGGAATGTAGTAGGTACGATCGTACCTGAAATAGATTCTTCCGGACGAGACCTGGCAGCTATGATTGAAGATATAGGACGTCAACCAGAGTTATATAAAAACAATGAAAATGAGAACATGTGTAGTAATGGAAAACGGGTATGGGTATCATGGACGAACAGAGGTATTTATGAAAAGAATGGAAACATCTCAGGAATCCTCTGTATCGGCAATGACATCACCGAGCGTAAGCGAGCAGAAAAAGAACTGGGAGAAACAAAAGATTATTTAGACAACATAATAGAAAGCTCATTGGACTGTATAGTTGTCTCTGATAATGGAGGACATATTACCAAAGCTAACAAGTCTTTCCTCAACCTGCTTGGTTGTAAAGAAGGTGAGATAATAGGGAAAATGATGCCTGAATTTCATCCAACCAAAGTGGGGACCTTCGAGTCTACCACAGGGGAACTTGTGGAGATAGACAAGGCGTTTCTTGATGAAACATCAGAAATAGTTTCCAGATTTCTTAGAGATGGAGAAAAGCACAACTGGGAGACTTTTTTGGTTTTAAAAAACAAGAAAGTGATTCCTGTTGATATAAATATAGTTATCTTATATGACGATGGACGAAATAGAATTGGATCAGTCGGTGTATTAAGGGATATAACGGAGAGGAAAAAGGCAGAGAAAAAACTTCTTGAGTATCAAAACCGGCTTAAGTCTCTGGCTTCACAACTAACATTAACTGAAGAGAAGGATCGTCGGCGCTTTGCAACCTATCTGCATGATCAGGTTGGCCAGGCACTGTTTATATCAAAGCTTAAGCTTGGGACAATAAAAGAACAAGCTTCTTCAACCGATATGGCTGAGTCTCTGGAGGAAATTATCAACATTATCGAACAGACGATTAAAGAAACACGTTCTTTAACCTTTGAGCTTAGCCCTCCCATCCTGTATCAGCTGGGTCTTGAGGCAGCACTGGAATGGCTTGTCGAACAGATGCAAGAGCAGTATGGCATGACGATCTATTTTGAAGATGACAAAAGATCCAAGCCATTGGATGAAAGTGTTCTCATTCTTTTATTCCGGGCGGTGCGTGAGCTGCTAATTAATGTTACCAGGCATGCGAAGGCTCAAAATGTAAAGGTTAACACTCGGAGAGATGGTGAGAATATAAAGATTTTTGTTGAAGACGATGGAGTTGGTTTTACTGTTTCAAAAAATGGTTCCAGCAATCACAAAAACGATGGATTTGGGCTTTTCAGTATTGAAGAGCGTTTGGATAGTCTTGGCGGGTATCTTGAAATTGAATCTGAGGTTGGCCGCGGAGCTTGTGTTACCATTATAGCACCGCTAAATAGAAAAAAGGGAAACTAAACAGGGGGTGTGTCATGAGCATTAAGGTTCTTCTTGCAGATGATCACAAAATCGTTTCCGATTGCCTCAAAACTTTAATCGATAAGCAGCCTGATATGAAGGTAGTTGGCGAGGCAGAGAATGGGCGAATGGTCGTAGCACTAGCACAAAAGCTTAATCCCAATATCGTCATTATGGATATTTCTATGCCTGATTTGAACGGCATTGAGGCTACTCGTCAGATTATTGCCAAGTGTCCAGGGGTGAGGATAATTACTCTATCAATGAATTCTGACAGGCGTTATGTGACAGGAATGCTCAACGCCGGGGCCTCCGGCTACCTTACCAAGAGTTGCTCCTTCGAAGAGTTAATAAGTGCTGTCCGCACCGTGGCTGCGAACAAGACATACCTTAGCCCTGATATTTCTGATATTGTAATAAAAGAATCTTTGTCACGATCGTCAACAGATAAATCTTCAGCCTCGTCTACCTTAACGATGAGGGAGTGTGAAGTGCTTCAGTTGTTGGCAGAAGGCAAAACCGTAAAACAAATTGCTGCTAAGCTTTGCCTGGGTATAAAAACCATCTATACACACCGCGAACAAATCATGGAAAAGTTGAATATCCAAAGCATGGCAGATCTCACCAAATATGCCCTGCGAGAAGGTATGACATCACTTACGAAGGGGTAAAATAGACTCCACGAAAGATTTGTTTGTTACACTCCAGGATTTTCTGGTATCAAATCAGACATTTTGAAGACAAAAATCAGAATTTTTCACCCTCAAAATCAGAAATTTTGACGATAAAAATCAGGGATTTCGAAGTCAAAAATCAGGGATTCCCCGATTGTTTTTTTGTTAATTGTGTGTTTTTCTATATGTGGAGGATTTTTTCATACCCTTGGTAAGTATAGGAGGGGCTCACCAATAACTACTTAAATCAAGGGGGGATGCGTATAGAAGAATAGCTGTTTAGGAAGAGGCGTGGCGCTAGTAGGTACTTAATGCCCTTTCGAACCTATTTATGTCACGCCTCTTTCCTTAAGAATGTGGTGTGATTTCAGATAAAACCACACGTGTGGAGTTTTCTCTTACTGAAGTACCTCGAAAAACTCTACTATATCATCATCTAGTATAAACCACCTACCCATTACTTTCTGCCCTTTAAGCTTTCCATGCTTCAGATAATTCCTGATTGTTACAGTAGTAACATTTAACTTTTGAGATAACTCTGGTACAGAATAAAGTGTTTTGTCTCTTATTGTAGTTGGCATTGTTTTTTTTCTCCCTGCTTTTATAATGTGTTTTGGAATAACGTTTCCAGTTTGTTCTTAATCGTAGTTAACCTTTCTTCCAATGCATCATTTTCGTAAGGATGCTCAATAATCAGTCTTAACTCTTCCAAACAATACAGGAAAAGCTTTTCTGATTCTTCTTTGGCAATCATTATTAAATAATCTCCAAACAATTTTCACTTGATGCAACCACCTAATTAAGAACATATTTTGCAAAAAATATCAAATATTGCGAGAATGTTTAATAAATTCATATAGTTATTTGATTGCCAAATGAATGGCATATTTCAACTCCGGCATGCAGGCAAATTCTGGGATAATAACATTGGTCTCCACACAGGAAACTCATTGACAATCAGAAATATTTTGGTTAATTTTTTAGCAATCAGTTAATAAATAGAGTTGAAGAAGACGGTATGCAAGGCAAAGAAACTACAGAAATAAGCGCAAGCCAGGTGAAAGAGTATAAACCAGGTGAGATTATTGCCTCAGAAGGTGAAGCATGTGAGGTTTTCTACGTTATTCTTGAGGGTGAGGTTGAGATTTTTCAGAACAACAAAAGCATACGGGTGCTAAAGGAAGGGGATGTTTTCGGCACAGAGAACTTCTACCTGAAAAGATGTTGTACAACTACTTCTAAAACAATTACCCACTCACGTATTGCTTCATATCATACAGATTTAATCGGGCAGATAATTTTTACTAAACCTCAGTTGACTGAAAAGATCCTGAATTCCATAATAGCTCAATTGGAGCAGACGACCCAGGTTGCTGAAGCGAATATACCATTGGGGAATTTGGTGGATTTTAATGAGCGGGTTTACCAGGATGGGGAAGTGATTATTGAAGAAGGCTCACTAGGAAGAGATATTTGCATGTTGGTGGAATCTGAAAAAGGTTTGCTGGTATCCAGAGCGGGTAAAGAGGTAGGAAGAATCACTCAGCCGGGCGAGTATTTTGGTGAGATGAGTAGCCTGCTTAATAGGAAAAGGACTGCAACAGTATGCTCCCTGGGAAGAAGTGTGGTACAGATCTTTCCTGGTGATAATTTAGAGGCGACCTTAAGCGCTTACCCTGATTTGGCAAAAAAGATCATTGATACTTTAGCTTCTCGTTTAGTTGATGCCAACAAGAGGGTAGCTGAACTCTCGAACGGAAAAGAAGACGATTTTATCTCTGCATGAATATGCCTTCCCTCGTTTAACCTACTGATTAACAAGCATAAATTTTTATTGATTGAGTTGATTGCAGAATGTTAAGGGAACAAAGAACCTACAAAAATTCACCCCGCAAGGTGTTTATAAAAACCTACGGCTGTCAGATGAATGTCTATGATACAGAGAAGATGGTAGACCTCCTTTATGGGTGTAATTACCAAATCACCTCTGATATAAAGCAAGCCGACTTAATTCTCCTTAATACCTGTAGTATCAGAGAAAAACCAGAGCATAAAATATATAGTATCCTGGGAAGATTAAAGAAGTTGAAGGACAAAAATCCTGATTTGATACTGGGGGTGGGAGGTTGTGTAGCCCAGCAGGAAGGAGAAAAATTATTTGAGAAAGCACCTTGCCTGGACCTGGTTTTTGGCACTCATAGTATTAATAAACTCCCGAACCTTCTAAAGGAGATAGAAGAGAAAAAGGCTAAGGTCTGTGAGATCAATATGTCTGAAAATGGTTATCTTGATGAAGGTGT
>CBDTTR010000118.1:0-6754 GCA_965363405.1 uncultured bacterium
AGCGATAGATCGGTACTCAGGCCCTTCACCTTTTCCTAGAAAAGCAGGGTCTTCAACTTCTGTTACTTGAATGCAGGCAATGGGGCAGGAAAAACACCCTTTGTTTATTTTGAGGATTGTTTCTGCCATGTGTTCCCCGCTTATCTTTTCAATGTTTTTCATGACACCAGTTTGAAAATTTCTCGCGGGAAGCACGCCACTTTCATTAATTACATCTACCAGAAATGAAGTGCCTATATTATTTAGTGCTTGAGGAATTACCGGAGTGGTTTTAAACTTTTCCCAGGCCCTTTCCACCGAATCTAAAAACATTTTGCCATTGGCAAGACTTACCGCTTTGGTACCCCTAACTGCTATAGCCTTGAGGTTCTTTGAACCCATCACAGCTCCAACGCCGGAGCGAGCTGCCGCTCGATGCTTATCATTAATAATGGAAGCAATTTTGACCAGGTTCTCCCCGGCAGGCCCAATAGAGGTTATAAAGGTTTCCCTGGCAATCCAGGGATTTTCTTTCTCTGCGCGGATAATATCCTCAGTTTTGTGTGTAGATTTTCCCCACAAGTGAGAGGCTGAAAGGAGTTCCACCTTATCATCTTCGATTGAGAGGTAGACAGGTTCAGCGGACTTCCCTTCCAGAATAATTCCATCATAGCCTGCGAATTTGAGCTCAGGGCCAAAATATCCTTCTGTGGTCGAACAGGCGATGCTTCCTGTGAGTGGAGATTTGGTAACAACGACATAAGAAGCTCCACCGATTGCTCCCGTTCCGGTCAAGGGTCCAGTCATGAAGATTAACTTGTTTTCCGGGCTTAAGGGTTCAACCTGTGGGTTTACCTCATCAAAGAGAAGCTTACTTGCTAAGCCACGCCCCCCCAGGAAGAGGTGTTTTAACTCAGCAGGGAGTTCCTCTGCTCTTGAGGACCCTTGTGTCAGATTTACCCTCAGTATTTTGCCCACCCAACCATTCACTTAGCTTTTTCCTCCTAGAATCTCAAGTAGTGACTTGGCCTTTTTCTCAACCAGCGAGAGAGCAAACCCTGGACATACTAAGACACAAATGTTACATGCCTCGCATTCAATGGGTTTTCTTACTTCTGGATAGCCATATTCGTTTAAGCCTAAAACCTTATCAGGACAGAGGTCTACACAAACCCCACACTTGATACACCACTTATCTATTATTTGGAGATAGACATTTGAGTAGTTGCTCTGTTTCTTTTTAACAGCGTACTTTTTTTTGGTCTTTTTGGATAACATTTAAACCTTTTTCTCAATCTATTGCTGAAATAAAGTGTATAAAACACACTTATGAATCATTGGGTAATTGTGCGTACAGTTACGGGTTCCGAGTTGCGTGTTTTCAATGTTTTAAATCTACTTTTTTAACTCGTAACACGGAACTCGCAACCCGCAACTATATGTTGTTAACTCCATTGCCAGAGCAGGCAGGTTCCGTCATCGGATCCCGAAATGAGATACCTCCCGTCTTTGCTGAAACTTAGGGACTCAACAATATTGGTGTGCCCCCTTAACATTTTTATCTCTTCACCTTTTTTTACATCCCAGACAGCAATCTTATCCTCATTAGACCCACTCACTAAATAGTTACCATCCGGGCTGAAAGTCAAAGACCAGACATTTTGGGTCTTCCCTTTAAAGGAGGGGGGTATCTCTTTACCCTCATCTAAATCCCAGAGTCTTATGGTGCCATCATCTGAGGCTGAAGCCAGTTTCTTGCCATCAGGACTGAAACTTAAGCTCCACACATAGCTTTTGTGCCCTCTTAATGTTTTAATTGTTTTTCCTGTTTCCAAGTCCCACAGCTTAATAGTCGTATCTCTTGATCCAGAAGCCAGAAGGAGACCATCTGGGCTGAATGCTACCGACCAGACATAACTTGAATGTCCTTTCAGGGTCTTTGCAGTTCTTCCTTCTTCAATGTCCCAGAGCTTTACCATGCTATCATCAGATCCCGAGGCCACATATTTCCCATCAGGGCTAACAACAGTAACTACCACATAGTCTGTATGACCATGAAGAGTCTTCTTCTCTTCACCTGTTTTAACATCCCAGAGTTTAATCGTGTCATCATCAGATCCTGAAACTATGTATTTCCCATCGGGACTGAAGCACACAGTATTCACATCGTCTGTATGTCCTTCCAGAGTCTTAAGCAATTGTTTTGATTCTATGTCCCAAATCCTCACTGAATTGTCCTTGTGAGCTGAGGCGAATGTTTTTCCGTCTGGACAAAAGTTGACTGACCATACTAAACCAGTATATCCTCCAATATTTCCAATGATTTTACCTGTTTTTATGTCCCAGAACTTTATGGTGTTGTCTCTTGAGCCGGAAACAATTCTACTTCCATCCGGACTGAAGCAAAGAGACCAGATATATCCGGTATGACCTCTTAGGTTCCTGATGTTCTTGCCGGTTGTAACATCCCACAGTTTAATGATGCCATCGTCAGAGCCAGATGCCAGGGTCTTTCCATCAGGAGAGAAACTAACAGCAATCACGCAATCTGTGTGTCCCTCTAGTGTTTTGATGTTTTCTCCTGAGCTTATCTCCCAAAGTTTGATCGTTTCATCATCCGAACATGAAGCAATGAGTTCCCCGCCCGGGCTGTAGCATATGGATTCGATAATATCACTATGCCCTGTAAAAGATTTTAATTCCTTCCCGGATTCAATTTTCCATAATTTAATGGTGTCGTCATCGGAGCCCGAAGCGAGATACTTCCCGTCTGGACTAAACCGAACTGAAGTAACATCATTCGTATGGCCTCTTAACGTTCTTATGTTTTCACCTGTTTTAGCATCCCAGAGTTTAATCGTGTCATCATCAGATCCAGAAGCTATATATTTCCCGTTTGGACTAAACCTTACTGAGGTAATATCTTCACTGTGTCCCTTTAAGGTTTTAATCTCTTTACCTGAAGTGATATCCCAAACCTTGATAGTATTATCGTCTGAGCCAGAGATGATGAGCTTTCCATCAGGGCTGAAATTTACGGATGCTATATAATCGTGGTGTTTAGACAATAACGCTAATCTTTGAAAAGAGGATGTGTCATATAGTTCAATCCCGATAGAGGTTGCTACCGCTATACAGTTACTATCAGGAGAATAAGTAACGTTGAACACCCATCCTTTACCAAAACGATGAATTAGTTTGGGAGTTAACTTTGAAGGTTTTGTCATAACATCTTCCTTTTGGTTGTTTAAATGGTACCTGTGGATGATATGAACCTTATAACCTATTGAAACATAAGCCCACTCTTTAAAAATGAATGGCTATTCATTTTTATGATTAACATGCAGCCGTGTAGCTGTCAAGCTTTTTTGGCAATTTGCAGGGCAGGGAGCTCCCTGCCCGAGCTCGGGCAAGGCGGCCAAGCTGGAATATTGGGTTAAAAGGGAAACAGGCTCTTTTTCCCGTTATCAGAAGTGTTATTTTCCTCAGGCATTCCTATAAAAAGGAAAGTGAGCTCCTGGTCCTGGCGGGTTTCTTTAATGGATTCGTTCAATACCAGCATACCTGCAATGTAGCTATCCAGAAGAGAGATGCCGGAAATATTAAATTCATAGCAGTAATGCTTTTTTTGTTTGATAATAGTGCCCTGAAAGATTGCTTTGAATTGCAGGTTGTTTTTTGTATATTCTCCTTTAGTTTTGCGAAATGTTTCGCCTGGTATTTCCATCTCAAATTTTTCCTGATCTTTAAATGTAAAATAAGAGGAGGAGATTTTATGGCCTCTTTTGAGACTAAAAAAGTGTACCTTATACTTTTTTGATGCTGAGGACTTGATGGATTGATTCTGTTCATCCTGAGATATGGTAGATAATTCTAAGGAAAGAGTAGTTATATTTACAAAAATGATAAGGGGTAGAAGACAGGAAAAGAATTTCATCAATATTTTTTTGATTAAATTGTTTATAAAATGATTCCACAATAATGGAATGAGTCGTTAATGTTTTCTGAATTCAAACTTACCATAGACAAAAAATTAAAGTCAATTGTAAAAACGCACAGAACAAGATACCATTCTTTATTTGTTGGTAAATTATGGTTTTAAATAGAACCTTTTGCCTTGCTAAAGATTCGCTCTTATGTTAAAAAAACCTACGTTTAATGGCAAATTTAGGAATTCAGGAATTAAGAGATTAAGGAATTATCACAATTCTCAATTGGAATATTATGGCAGAAACATATAACCCGGAAGAAATTGAAAAAAAGTGGCAAGAGTACTGGAATGAACAGAAGCTGTTTGAAGTTAGTGAAAATTCTGACAGGAAGAAGTACTATTTGCTGGAGATGTTTCCCTACCCTTCTGGCCGAATTCACATGGGGCATGTGAGGAATTATTCTATTGGAGATGTAATTGCGCGTTACAAGATGATGCAAGGTTATAATGTCCTCCACCCTATGGGATGGGATGCCTTTGGCATGCCGGCAGAAAATGCTGCAATTGAGAGCGGGGTTCACCCGGCGAAATGGACATACGAAAACATAGATTACATGAAGAAGCAGCTTAAGAGAATGGGGTTCAGTTATGATTGGAATAGGGAACTGGCTACCTGTGATGTCCTCTATTATAAGTGGGAACAGTGGCTTTTCCTGAAGATGTATGAAAAAGGATTGGTTTATAAAAGGAAATCGTTCGTTAATTGGTGCGAAAAATGTCAGACCGTTTTGGCCAACGAGCAGGTGGAAGGTGGGCTCTGTTGGCGCTGCGGACTGGAAGTAACCCAGAAAGAGCTGGAGCAGTGGTTTTTTAAGATTACAGATTACGCCGAAGAGTTACTCGACTATTGCGATAAACTCACCGGGTGGCCTGAGAGAGTGATTGCCATGCAGAAAAACTGGATTGGCAAAAGTGAAGGGGCAGCAATTGATTTTCCCCTTGAGGGAAGAGGCCGGAAGATTACAGTTTTTACTACCAGGCCAGACACCCTTTTCGGTGCAACCTTTATGAGTCTGGCCCCGGAGAATCCTCTTGCACTGGAACTTTCTAAAGGAACAGCACAGGAAGAAGCTGTGAAATCGTTTGTCGAGAAGGTAATCAAGCAAGATAAAATTATAAGATCCGCTGACGATTTGGAAAAAGAGGGGGTTTTTACAGGTGCCTATTGCACCAATCCTGTTTCTGATCATAAGATGCCCATTTATGTTGCCAATTTTGTTCTCATGGAATATGGGACAGGTGCAGTTATGGCGGTTCCAACCCATGACCAGAGGGATTTCGAATTTGCTGAAAAATATGGTTTGGAGCGCATTGTAGTTATTCAGCCCAAAAAAGAGGAACTTCGTCAGGAGGAAATGAGGGAGGCTTATCTGGATGAAGGGGTGATGGTAAACTCTGGACCTTTTAATGGGATGCAGAATGTTAAAGCCATGGATGCCATTATCGACTATTTAGAAGAAAAGGGATGTGGAAAGAGAACTGTCAACTATCGACTCAAAGACTGGGGCATTTCCAGGCAGAGGTATTGGGGAAACCCTATCCCTATTATTTACTGTAAGAGCTGTGGAACGGTTCCCGTTCCCTATAGTGATTTGCCAGTGATTTTGCCCCATGATGTTGAGATAAAAGGTATGGGAGGGTTCCCTCTTAGAAATTGTAAGGAGTTTGTAGATACCACCTGCCCGAAGTGTGGACGTTCTGCACAAAGGGAAACCGATACCATGGACACTTTTGTTGAATCTTCCTGGTACTTTGCACGTTATACCTGTCCTCAATGTGATTCCTCACCTCTTAATAGCAATAAGGTTGATTATTGGATGCCCGTGGATCAATATATAGGGGGTATTGAGCATGCAGTGCTCCACTTGCTTTATGCAAGGTTTTTCACTAAGGTTTTAAGAGATATGGAATTGATAAAGGTCGATGAGCCCTTCAGCAATCTCTTAACTCAGGGGATGGTTTGTAAAGAGACTTTAAAGTGTGAGGTTCATGGATGGCTTTATCCCGAGGAGGTGTTAGAAGGATGTTGTCCCCACTGTCATCAACCGGTTCAGGTGGGGCGAATTGAGAAGATGTCCAAGTCGACGAAAAATGTGGTAGATCCCGAATCATTGATTAAACATTATGGTGCTGATACTGCCAGGCTATTCTGTCTCTTCGCGGCTCCACCGGAGAAAGATTTGGATTGGAGTGACCAGGGGGTAGAAGGTGCCTTCCGGTTCCTCAATCGGGTCTGGCGGATGGTAGCAGATCATTTTTCTATCCTTGAACACGTAAAACCTTTTGATGGAAACGCTGCTCTTGATGAACGGTTGGTAAATCTTCGGTTTAAAACGCATGCTACCATAAAGAAGGTGACTCATGATATTGAGGATAGATTCCATTTTAATACTGCAATAAGCGCTATTATGGAGCTGGTCAATGCCATTTATCAATTTGATCTTGCCAGCATGAGGGATGAACAGGCACTTGCTGTTATAAAAGAAGCTATTGAGACAGCTGTTCTTCTTCTTTCCCCGATAGCTCCCCATATTACAGAAGAACTGTGGAAGAAACTGGGAAAGCAGGAGAGCATATTTAAGGCATCCTGGCCTCACTATGATGCTGCAGCCATCATTGAAGAAGAGATCTTGATCGTGATACAGGTCAATGGGAAATTGAGAAGCAGAGTGACTGTACCAGTCGATTCTTCAGAGGAAGAGATAAGGGAAATTGCTCTATCTGACGAGAAAGCGCGTAAGTGGATTGAAAGCAAAGAAATTAAAAAGGTTATCGTTGTGCCAA
>CBDTTR010000119.1:0-6689 GCA_965363405.1 uncultured bacterium
TTTATTTAAACCCAAGTATTCTAATATGAATGCCATCGCTAGCGGTAAAGCAATAAACAAGCGTTGCAGCAAGGATTTGAAAGCACTAAAGTGCTTTCCGGAAGATTAATTTGATATAATATACATGACTTTCGGCTACGCCTTAAAGTCATGAACCGGGCAAGCCGCAGTAGATGTCTACTGCAAATTCTGGGATAATATATTTTCTCTCTAAATGCACCTTTTTATTACTTGTCAGACTAAATTGCTTTTAATTAATAGCACCATTATGCCATATAACTCATTGATAAGTAAACTATTTTTTGAATAGCTGATTACAGGCAAATCCTCTCCTTCAGAATGGGTGGTGATCTTCTCTGATATGCCATAATCAGAAATGATTCATTTTAAAAATTTATTTAATCACTAGCATAAAACTTCTTAATGTGCTAGTATAAAAAAGCTGGTTGTGGAACAAGTCCCTCCTTGTTTTGGCATTGGTTTATTTTGCTATGCCATCCATAACCAGCTTTTTCTTGTTAATACTACCAATTTTTGTAATTATATTATTCTTTAGATAATATGGAAGCTTTATAAGTTTAATGGCTGCCTTATTATATTAAAATTGAGGAACCCCTCTGTACAGTCCTTCCTTTTTTGTAATATCTATAGCTTCAGCATATTCCTTGTGTGTGATGGCTCGGTTAAGCTCAGGATAATCGAAGGACTTATATTCAGGATGATATTGACTCATAACATTAACATAGGTATGGGGTGAAATCTCAGAAGAAATAAAATGCATGATGTTTCTAGTACCTGCCAAACCTTTAGGCATTACCAGATGTCGGATTAAAAGTCCTTTTCTTGCCACTCCCTCTTTGTTCATGTCCAAATCACCTACCTGTCGATACATTTCTTTTAATACTTTTTTTACTACCTCTGGATAGTCGGGAGCCTGTGCGTATTTCTCTGCTACTTCTCTCTCTGCGAATTTGACATCTGGCATATAGATGTCGATGATACCATCCAATAATTTGATTGCCTCCAGGGATTCATATCCTCCACAATTATAAACAAGGGGAATATTTAATCCAAGATCGATAGCATATGGGAGTGAGGCTATGATTTGTGGTAGATAATGGGTTGGTGTAACAAAATTGATATTATGACAACCCCTTTTTTGTAAAGCATACAGGTGATGAGCAAACTGTTCAGAAGATATGGTTTCCCCATGCCCTTGGTGACTGATATCATGGTTTTGACAGAAGATGCATCGTAAGTTGCAATGAGTTAAGAAGATTGTTCCTGACCCCTTGCTCCCAACCAGAGGTGCTTCTTCCCCAAAGTGGGGAAAGATACTTGATACCACGAATCTTTCGCCCGCTCTACAAAAACCCAGTTCCCCCTTTAAACGATTAACATGACACTGGCGAGGACAGAGTTTACATTCGTTTAAAGTGTCGTTTAGAATGCGAATCCGTTTTTGGAGCTCACCTGTTGTGTTCAGTTTGATATATGATGGAATGTAATTCACTGTTAATCTTTTCCATGAATGTTCCGATATGAATAATCGAGATTCAATCTATATAAATAGCATTTCATCGTCAAGATCAATTTTTGGTGTTTATAGGCAGAGGTAACTTTCATGAAGTGCAGTGTATGAAAATCTGTTTCTAATGATATGGTAGAGCAGTTCGTACCGTTGTTTGAGTCTCTTTGAATTGGAGTGAAAAAATGGCGAAATTTATTTTAGAATTTAATGGTATTCGACTTAGAGAAATTCCCATAGAAAAGGGAATTATTACTATTGGTAGAGAAAAGGATAATGATATCGCAATTGAAAGCTTGTCTGTTTCGAGATACCATACCCGGCTAATACAAAAAGAAGATAAGTTTATTTTGGAAGACCTTGCCAGTTCTAATGGTACCTTCGTCAATAAAATAAAAATTGACAGATACGAACTGAAAGAGGAGGATGTTATTTTGATTGGCAAACATACGCTGGTCTTCAAGAAGGAAAATGAGGGTAGCGTGACTATGCCTAACCCTCACCCTCACTTTAAAGAAAGAACAGGCATATTAGATACGAAGAAGCACCGTGAACTTTTAGCCAAAAACCTGCAGCAGAGAGCAGAGAAGAGGGAAGAAATAGTTGCACTGAAGGGGATCATCGCTTACATATCAGATAGTGGAAAGGTTGAGGAGGTGCAGCTTAACAAAAAGGTAACGACTATAGGCAAAGGGAATACTGCTGATGTTAAGGTTAAAGGATTTCTCGTAGGAAAATCTGCCTTGTTGATTGATAAAAAACCAGATGGCTTTTATGTCTCCAGGGGGAATGGAATAAATTCACCTCGGTTGAATGGGAAAAGCATTAGGGGGAAAAATAGATTGAGGAATGACGATTTTATCGATATAGGTACTACAAAAATGCACTTTTTAATTAAGGGTTTTTAATTCATAACTTGCCCACTTTTCTTATCCCATCTCAAGAGCCTCTACAATGTGAACGACCCTGGTTTTTAGTCCTCTTTGGTGAATCCCATCCATAAATTGAAAAATACATCCACTGCATCCGGTTGCTATCATTTCGACTCCCAGAGTCTCCAGCGTATCCAGTTTGTGTTTGAGAATATTCATAGAAAGATCATAGTGAGTGATGTTGAATGTTCCACCCATTCCGCAACATCTGGATGCATCATTCATCTCCACAAATTCCAGATTGGATAGAGATTTTAAAATTTCTCTTGGTTCTTTTGTGATACCTAGAGTGCGATTGAGATGACAGGGATCATGGTAGGTGATCCTTGAAAGATTCCCTTTTTTCAAGGGGAGTTTTTTAAGTTTTGAGGATATTCCAATTTCTTGAGTCAGAAATTGAGATATATCCATAATTTTATGGCTGAAACGTTCAACCATTTTTTGGGTCTCATCATCGGCGTCTTCAAAAAGTTTTGGATAGAAGGTTTTTAAAGTTGCTGCACAAGAAGCACATGTTGTGACAATGGTGTCCAGGTTGAGTTGCTCGAAGGCTTCAATGTTTGATAAAGCAAGTTTTTGTGTTGATTGCCAGTCTCCTGATCCAAACGCAATCAGTCCGCAACACTTTTGATCAGAAGGGATGGAAACGGAAACCCCATATTTGTTGAGTATGCGCAAAGTTGCCTCGCCTATATGGGGAAAGAGATAATTGGTTGCACATCCAACGAAGTAACCCACTCGCTTTTTTTCAATGTTCGCTTTTGCTGCGGGAGAATAGTGTTCGCAAAAGAAGTTCTTGGCAAGGGCAGGGATCAACCGTTTCTTGTCCAGGAAAGGGAGGGAGAAGCGGAGTTGAAGACCACTCTCTTTAGGAATCTTTTTTAGTAGAAGGCCCTGTATAAGAGAACCTGCCTGTAAATACAAGGGCAGTGCGTGGATAGAGTTTAGAAGATGGCGGAAGAGAAATTTTTTGGTAATGGGAAGCCCACGATGATCAATCAACTCCCTTCTTGCTTCAAGAAGAATTTCTCCAACATTAACATCGTTGGGACAATTTTCTCCACAGGTATTGCAGATCAAGCATGAAAACAGGAGATTGTTTAGTTTCTTTGTGAATTGTATGTTACCTGAGGCCAGTGATTCAACGAGGCTCAGTTTGCCACGTGCGGTTGTGGGCTCTGAAAGAGTTTCAGCATAGATGGGACAATGTGCCAAGCAGGTCCCGCACTTGACACATTGTGAAGCGTTTTTGCTCAGTTTCTTGAGATCATTCATTACTTTAAGGATAGCTTCCCAGGATTCAAGATATGGTTGGGATCCAATAGATGTTTTAGCTGTTCCATAAGCGAGAGATTTTTCTTGCCTATCTCCATTTCCAAATAGGGAGCTTTGGTTATTCCTATTCCATGCTCTCCAGAAATGGTACCTCCAAGCTCTAGAGTAGCTTTAAATATTTCTTCAACAGCTTGCTTGGCACGTTTCACTTCATCCGGGTTGTCTTTATTAATCATGAAGTTGGTGTGTATATTTCCATCTCCTGCATGACCAAAGTTTACATTGATAAGCTGGTATTTTTTAGCGGTCTTGTTAATACGTCTGATGATCTCAGGTATTTGGCTTATGGGGACGTTAATATCCTCATTGACTTTGTGGGGATTTAGCCTCAACAGAGCTGGTGATATGGAACGTCTGGCTTTCCACAACTGTTCTTCCTCTTCGCTGTTATGAGCAATCTTTACCTCGCCAGCCCCATTTTTTAAACAGATATCCTTTATTCGTTCCTTTTGCTTGGTGACGGTGTCGTTATCACCATCTACTTCAATGAGCAGAAGTGCTTCTGCCTGAGTGGGAAGTCCCATATTTAGATAGTCTTCTACACAGCGGATTGCGGCCTGGTCAATAAGTTCTAAGGTAGCCGGAATGATTCGTGCCTGGATAATAGAAGATACAGTCCGTGCTGCGTCGTCAAGGTGAGGAAAGATAGCGAGAAGGGTTTTTTTGTTTTCTGGCAGTGGAAGAAGCTTCACGGTGATTTTAGTGATTATGCCCAATGTTCCTTCAGAGCCCACGAATAAACTTGTAAGATCATATCCTGCGACACCTTTTAGTGTTTGAACCCCTGTACCAATAATTTCGCCTGTTGGCAACACCAATTCGAGTCCTAAGACATAGTTTTTGGTTACACCATATTTTAGACAACGGGGTCCACCTGAGCAGACCGCTACGTTACCTCCCATAGTTGAAATTTTTAAGCTCGCCGGGTCCGGCGGATAAAAGAGCCCTAACGATTCAACTTTCTGCTGAAAGTTTCCCGTAACGACACCTGGTTCAACTACCGCAGTGAGGTTTTCTGGTTCTATTTTTATTATTTTATTCATCCTGGTCAAAACAAGTACAAGCCCACCTTCTACCGGGAGTGAACCTCCGACGAATCCTGACCCTGCCCCGCGGGGTATAACAGGGAACAGGTACTGGTTAGCAAGAAGCATAATCTCAGAAATCTGTTGTGGATTGAGTGCAAAAACTACCGCTTCTGGTAAAAATTTCTGATTCGTCGCGTCATAGGAATAACACATGAGTTCTTCTTTGGCAGTGAGAAGATTGTCTTTCCCCACAATCGAGGCTATTTCATGTAAAGCTTTTTTGTGCATGGTTTGACCTGTTGGAAAATTGCAGAGTTTCTTTGCTTTCAATTTACCTTTTTATTATGAGTCTGTCAAGGATGTGTGCATTCTGAAGAATTGCTTGGTGAGCTTTATTTCCCTTGACTTTGGCAACAAAATTTTCTATGTAATCAGCTTGTTAGTTGGGTTGCAATGAAAGCGGATATTTAAATCTGGTGTTTAAATATCAAGATAGAAAATGGTTCACCAATAGACAAGGAGGATTTAATATGGGAGAAGTAGTTATCGTAAATGGGGTAAGAACCGCCATAGGTACATTCGGAGGAGCTCTTAAGAATGTTTCAGCCGTTCAGTTGGGTTCACTTGTTATTAAGGAGTTATTAAAGAAATCAAAATTAAAACCTGTTTCGTCAGAAAAACTCTTAAATTATGCGCCGGAGAAGTTGAAGGGGACAGGTTTGATTGAACTGGAAAAGAAGGGCTATGATTGGGATGACTCTTATCGGGAGATACAAGTTGATGAGGTTATTATGGGAAATGTCCTCCAGGGCGGGCAAGGGCAGAATACCGCTCGTCAGGCAGTGATTCATGCTGGTCTGCCTAAGGAGACAAATGCCTTTACAGTAAATAAGATTTGTGCTTCTGGTTTGAAGGCAGCTGTGCAGGGAGTTCAAGCAATTCAGCTTGGAGAGGCTGATGTGGTAATTGCTGGTGGGATGGAGAGCATGAGTAATGCCCCCTATATTCTTCCCAAAGCACGTTGGGGATACAGGATGGATGTGAGTTCGAAAGGCGAACTAAATGATATGATGGTTCTGGATGGATTGTGGGAGATATTTTATGGTTACCATATGGGTCTTACTGCAGAGAATATAGCAGAGTTGTATGGTATAGGCAGAAAAGAACAGGATGAAATAGGCCTTATGAGTCATCAGCGTGCCAGAGCGGCTATAAAAGATGGAATCTTTAAGGATGAGATTGTTCCAGTAGTTATCCCACAAAGAAAAGGTGATCCTGTTGTATTTGATACGGATGAACGTCCGATGGATACCAGTATGGAAAAGATGGCTCGGTTAAAACCCGTGTTCAAAAAAGATGGTACAGTGACTGCGGGTAATGCTTCCGGAATCAATGATGCTGCTGCTGCCGTTTTGCTTATGTCGAAAGAGAAAGCAAAACAATTAAATTTAGAACCAATGGCAACCGTTAAATCCTATGCATCAGGTGCTATTGATCCAGCATATATGGGGTTAGGACCTATTCCGGCAGTAAGAAAGGCTTTGGATAAGGCGAACCTTACCATGAAGGATATTGACGTTATTGAGTTGAATGAGGCTTTTGGCTCTCAGGCTATTGCCTGTATAAGAGAGTTGGATTTAAGTATGGATAATACCAACCCTCTTGGCAGTGGAATTTCCCTGGGGCACCCTATTGGTTGTACAGGTGCCAGACTTCTGGTAACCATTACTCATGAGATGAAAAGAAAGAATTATAAATATGGGTTAGTAACCATGTGTATTGGTGGTGGGCAGGGGATGGCTATGATCGTTGAGCGGTAAACATCTTACCCAAGTTGTCTATCAGTTCCTGGATCCCTGCTCCCCG
>CBDTTR010000120.1:0-6654 GCA_965363405.1 uncultured bacterium
AACACTATAGATGCTGGTTAAACATTCAGTATCCAGCATCTAATATCCAGTATCTTGTCAGCGAAGGATAGTATGATAAGATAGGGTTATAACTGTGCTTATGTTTTTATATACTTTAATCTTCCCAAAACTATTCCTCTACTGGTACAGGATGAGGAGGATTGGCGATGTTGTTGGGATCAATAGATAGCTTTATACCTCTCAAAAGATGATCATAATTACTAAATACCGGTCCTGCCAGGCCATGATAGGTGCCACCCATTGCGATGCCAACGCCGCCTTCTTTTTTATGAGCAAGATCATCTTTGATCATTTCCATAATCCCTCCGACAACAGCTGCAGAATCTTCAGGTGTTTTCTCATAAGGAAAGTCTGTTTCACCTATAGCAAAATGGCAGAAATCGTAGGGTACAATCCAATCTGAATTGTCACAATCTAATACTGGTGGAGAATACTTATCCATCCATTTAAAGCCTTCTTTGCATGCTTGGAGAGCTACGTTTAAAGTATCTCCAACAATTTTAAATAGGGCGAAGGCACCTGAGGGCTGCATCATCCTGGGACCACTGCTATCCCTCAGCCAGTTATTAGCGGTTGAATGCACCCACAAGTCATGGGCTTCTTTTGAAATAAGCTTGCCGCCTGTATCTTTAATAATGTCCAATAGAACTCTTTTTTCATATTCCTGATGTTTTTTACCGGAAAAGGGCCAGAGACATACAGACAGCATGTTTTTCATATTCTTCTGGAAAAACTTTTTCTGCCACATCTTCCAGTGTTCCTCACCTGACTTTGCCCACCACCAGCATAAATACTTTGAGGACCACTTATGTAGGGATCCTCCAATCTCACAGCGACCAACTTCATACATCGCATTAACAGCAGCATCTAAAGTAGGATAAGTAAAGAGTACCCATTCAAATGACCCGTCTTCAAAGAAAGACTTCTGGTTGGGTGTAATACCTTCACATGGGAATTCTTTGGGACCAGGCCAGGGCTCCAGTTTTATAGCCAGCTTGGTTACAGTACCATAGCCTCCCATGGTACCCAGATAAGCTCTCAGCATACCTCTGAGGTCAGGACCAGGGCCTTCGCCAAAAAACCATCCAGACTTTGAATTGCTTAGAGAACCTGCACGAAGAACTTCCCCATTAGGGAATACCAGCTCAAAACCCAGCATGTTTTTGTATCCCATTCCAACACGATAACCATTACCCCACATTCCCATGAAAATATGTCCTGCAAGCTGGCTTGCCTGACCACCTGCTTCCGGACACCCACATTGAAGGCCATACTTCATTGCTTCTGCAGAAACCTGTGCATTGGTAACGTAGGGTTCTATAATCATGAACATATTTTTTTCATCAATCTCAAGTATTCTATTTAGTCTCTTGGAATCAAGGGTAACAGTTCTTGGTCGATTGGGTTTGGTAGTCAAAGACCATTGATTAGAGCCAACGGGGATGATAGGGAACTTCAGGCGATTAGCCAGCTTGTAAATTGATTGAACCTCTTTTGTGTTCTCTGGCATTACAACGAATTCTGGTGTTAAAGGGCTTAAGACTCCAGGCGGGAGCCAATCACGGACATACGCCTCCATAACAGCTTTATCGTCAGAAACATTATCTTTACCGAGGATGTTTACCAGACCTTCATAAATTGATTGATGTTCTTTGTCTGCCATAATCTCTCCTTGCAGCAAAAATGGGTTAGGTGTTCAGTTGTTTGGAAACCCCTTCCTGATGTTTGCGCTTATCAGTTTACTTAATGGTGAAGTCCTTACTTTGGTAAGTTTAGCAATAATTTCAGGTCTCTCCTTCTGCATGATGGGTAAAAGTTTAGCAAAAGCGCCCCCTATGTAATTGCTTACCTCGTAAGGGTCGAGACAGGAGGGTAGAGCTTCTTCAATGTGTGCAAAAAGAAAGTCCATGTCTTCGGTGGTTAAAAATGCATTCATGGTAGAACCCCTAACCATTTGAGTGAAGTCATATTTTTTAGCATAGGTTTTTTGCCACCAGCTTGTATATTCATTAAGTGCTTCTTTTCCCTCCTTCAACGCTACAGTTATAGCACCAACTGCTTTCCATGCACTGATTACTGCTCCTGTCATCTCAGATTCCTGGAACCAGATGGTGTCACCTACAAAGACAAAATTACCCTTTACGGGGTTCATGACTGGAGAAATCATATTTCCTACAACAGCTCTGTCTTCCACCTTTTTGGCATTACGAAACCAGTGAGCATATCTGCTTTGTGTCATAAACCTGTCCAAAGCGCCGAGGTAATCGGAAAAAGGATCCATAGTTGCAGCTGAAGTAGAATAGACTCTTTTATCTGTGGCTTTTGGTATAATATAAAACCGCATAGGTGTCTTCTCTGCCATGAAAATACTATAGAAAATGTCATCAGCAGGAAGATCAAGATCTGCCAGGTAAGCCCCAACGGAAATTACCGTTCCATAAAACTTCCTTTCCTTATTAAGACCCAGTACTTTTGCAGTACGTGAGATTCTGCCGTCTGCTGCAATAACATATCTACCTTCAAAAATGTCTCCATCACTTGTGATTACGCGGCCCCCTTCTTTAGTTTGCCTGGCATCTACTACAGTCTTGCCTGAAAAAACATCTGTCGAATTGGCTTTGGCTTCCCTGAGCAGACACCTTAACAAGGTTGATTTGTCGTAGGTTGCGCTAACTCTTCCGTTTTCTCCTTTGCTTTTGTTTGTTTTATAGTCACCCAGCTGAACAATTTCACCATTATAGGAAATGAGCTGCCAGGAATAGAAATTACGGTAGGGGCCATCGTAGGGAATAGAAAAACCATAAAAGGGAAAGCAGAGACGCTTCTGTTCAGAGTTTAGTATAACTCTTTCCCCCAGATAGGTACCGCTCAAGCTAACGATCATCATCCCGCAGGCGCGTGTGATTTTGCAGATATCTTTTTTCCTTTCAATTAAAGCAACTGATAAGCCATATTCACTGGCAGTTTTTGCTGCCATCAATCCAGCAGGTCCGGCACCTACAATAACAAGATCATATCGTTTCATATTGTTCCTTTAATATATAAGGTTTCTCAGGATTTCCCTCTCTTCAAAATAGTTTGGTGACAATGCATTCGATATTGTGAATATAACAATCCTGGATACTGGTTTCTTGATGCTGGATGAGATACAATATAAGCTTTTATCTAGAATCCAGGATCAAGCATCCAGTATCATACCTATCAGTGGTAAACTATGTAATTTGATAAAACAGAGTATTGATTATTAATGTATTTACGATGGGTTGTCAACGCAATTTTTTATAATCTTCTTATTTTTTTAATGAGATTGCTTCGTCAGCGTCCCCTGTGGAATAACAATGTCTCAAAAAGAAAATCTTCACCTTTAAGATGTTTTATCAGAAAATCTCAGAAACATTAGGGACATGTTCCACGGGGCAAGGTCCTCGTAATGACATAATGACAACTTATCTCGTTCATTATAGATTATGCACATTCTAATCTAAATCAAGTAATGGTTTGCACGCCTTTGTTGTTTTTTCAAGAATTTCAGTCATAGGCTTTGACATTTTACCCAGTTTGGGCAGAATATCTGGTCTTTCTTTCTGAATAGTGGGAATCAGACTTTGGACGAGCTGACCAAGATGACCGATAGCTGCATAAGGGTTCCAACAGGGAGGCAATGGGTCTTTAACCAGACTGAAGATATAATTTAAATCTTCTTCGTTATCTATTACGAATGGTAAAGCAAAATTCATAATGTAATCTTCATGTCGGTAACCTTCGATATAAGTAGCTTTCCACCATTTAATATAATCAGATATGCCCTGGGACTTTAGACCTACTCTTTCCTCTTTTAAGGCTGTTACTATAGCATTACCTGCTTTCCAGCCACTGATCATTGCCCCGGAATTTTCTAATTCCTGTGTGGAACCTGTATCGCCTGCGAGAAGAATACGTTCTTTGTAAGGCTCAATAATAGGAGAAAACATGTATTGAGCAGATGTATGTTGTTCCATTAGTTCTGCTTTTTTAAACCATTCAGAGAAGAAGGGGTTTTCCTTCATGTAATCATTAGCAACGTCATCCAGGTTAACTCTGGGATCCAGGGTGAGGAAAACTACATTCAAATCGTCTTCATAAGGACGTGGAAAAATGAATAAGTAACCTGGTGCAACCGTTTTATAGGTAATGCTTGAGATTAAAACATCTAAATCTGGTGCCTTGACATTACGCATATACCAACTTTTTGAAAACAGATAGCAGTAAGCTGTCCTGTTTTTATTGAATCCCAGTAATTTTGCTATTCTGGAGTTGCAACCGTCAGCTGCGATAGCGTATAAAGCCTCAAATGTTTTACCACTACCATCTACTTTTACGCCTTCAGCAGTCGATGTAATGTCATTTACGTTTATTCCCGGAAACACTTCTACTCCAGCTTCTTTCGCTTCTTCTAAAATACAGTGGAGAAGTATCTCTTTGTCATAAGAGAGAGCAACGGCACCATAATCGCCTTTTTTTCTGGTTTCCTCTGGGAGACCAAAAGGAAGCACATTGCCATTTGGCGAATAGATGTGCCAGGCATAGCTGTTTTTTACTGGCCCATCATAATTGAATGAGAAACCATTCTTGGAGAATAATATCCTTTTACCTTTTCGATTGTAAGTAACAAGATCACCAAAATAGTAGTCATTCATGGAAACAAAGGTCTGACCACAAGTCCTCTCAATGCGTGTTATATCTGATTTTCTTTCTAACAGAGCAACATTGAGTCCAGCCTGGCCTGCAGCCTTGGCGGCGAGTAAACCACTTGGACCAGCACCTACTACTACAAGATCATATTTCTTCATTCCATCCTCCTTCAGATATCAAATAGTGATTGATATATAATCATTTTAAAAATAAGGATACTTTGTATAAAATTTTAAAATACTTGTCAAAAGATTTTTTACCCCCGTGGCCTTTTAATGGAAGGCATACCCAATGATTCTCTCATGGAATTAACTGTGGTATAAAGTTCGTCAGGTAATGAAGCCATCTCTTCTTCAGTATAAACCTGTCTGCCAGGTGCGCAAAGACCATGTGGATCAAAAACTTTACGTATCTTCCTGAAAAATGTTTGAGCATTAGGACCTACTTCAGGATAAAAAGAAACGAGGGGTTCAATGGTGCAAAAAGCCATGAGGGTATTCCCTACCTTTTCTTTAATAAGACGGGTCATTCCATATAGACCAGAGGCAGCTGCCCTTTGAATCATCTCCGGTTTAGTGGGATCGGGATAATTATCTGTTTCACTAAAACAGAATCTTCCACGGTCTATAGCGTATATAAAGGGAGTATCTTTACTGCCTCCACGATCCGTTAAGTGAGTTTCTCCGATAGTGTTTAAACAGTCCGTCCAAAACTCCTGATGCTTAAGTGACATCTCAAAAGGACCCACCGGCAACCATGCGTTGGCGTACATCCTCCTGTTCATGCGAAAGCCACAGACATGCCTGGCCCAGTCGAGGTTCCAGGGAGCAAGCACCTTTAACACTTCGGGCTTATAATGTTCAGAAAGAATTGTTCCTCCTGTTTCATCTGCTATCTGTCGAACGACCTTTTCTTCATAGTCAATCTGTTTAGGTGAAACAATCCCGGCTAAAATTACATAGCAGTTAAATGCTGGGAAAAATCCTTCCTCTGTTCGTTTTTCAGTCATCTCCTGAGTTTGCGAACAGTAATAAGCTGAATAGACTCCTGTTGCATTTAGCCCGATAGCAACACCTGAATAAGAGATTTCATGTAATGCCTTTATCTCAGATTTCATGTCAGGGAATTCAATCCAGATTAATTTGTGGTTGTCAGGAGGGGGTGGACTATCATATTCAGGCTGATGAACATCAGGAAGGGAAGGGCGGCCGGCAGAGACTTCTGGGAGATAATCACCACCAACCCAGGTATGAAGTTTTACGGTAATTTCAGTTACAATACCATTGCTGCCTGCACCACATCTCATCAAGCCCATAAGATCCGGCCCTGGGCCATACTCCCAGAAATCACCGGAGTGAGGAAGACATCGGGAGCCTACATCCAGAATTTCGCCATCTGGCAGTACCATGCGAACACTGACGAGATTCCGATTGAGTTGGCCATATTTGAGATCTGTCTGCCAGAGGCCGGCAAATGAGAACTGTGAAGAAAGTTTGCAAAGTGAAGTAGCAAGAGGAGCACCACCATTCCATAGACCTTTCTTCATGGCTTCAGCCTGGAGTTGAGCATAATCTACATAAGCCTGCAGGGTGGCAGCCATATTTTCTTCATCAATGTTGATCACCTTATTCATTCTTGACATATGTATGCAAAGTGTAGGTGCTGGAGTAGTAACGCTGCAGAATACCTGACCATTGGTGAAGGGGAGAAATGGTATTTTATACTGGTTACAGATTTTAACAATCGTCTGTACTTCTTCAGTAGTAGAAGGGAGAATGACACAGGCAGGAATAGCAAAAGGGTCCTTTGCATATTTTCTTAGGAAGCTTTGCCCATCAATAGAAAACTTGCTGTAGGTTTCTATGACCGATCGCTGTTGGGAGATCCAGCGTTCACCCACGACAGATTTTAGAGCGTCAAAAACTTCTGGATCTAACTTATTTGGGATAACTTTCTTCTTTT
>CBDTTR010000121.1:0-6606 GCA_965363405.1 uncultured bacterium
GACCATTAACCTGGGTTCTATGTATGCTTAAAACAGTTCATGTCAACAAGTGTTGTGTAGAAGTTTCTCATATCCTTTCTAACGGGGCAGGCGAAGATTGCAACCACGAAGGGACGCAAAGGAAAAGAAAAGAAGCATAAAAGAAGAGAAAGAAGAGGGCCACATCTTAATTTTATAGATGTCCCTCTTATTATTCACTCGTCATTATGAACAGGGGTTGCATTTCGAAGCTTTTATAAGACGGGCGTAATCGTTCCGTATTGTAGTGTTTCTCTATGTTAACGAGTTTCTTGGAACTTGTGACTACATCGATTGGCACATTATCATATCGTCCATTCTTCAAAACAATAAGCCGGCCATGAATTCCTTTGAGAATTAGATCTAATGCCATATTACCATAAGCCATAGGTACAATAGAATCGATGGCATCAGGGTCGCCTCCACGTACCAGGTAACCCAGTTTTTGATTAATGACATTTATCGGTTTCCCCTTGTTGTATTTGGAAGAGAGTTCTTGCAATTTTACTGAAATAAGATCACCGATACCACCTAATTTGGCATGTCCATAAGCATCTTTGGCAGTATCTTTAAAAACCATTTCACCGCCTTCAAACATTGCTCCTTCCGATACTAAGACAACTGAATACTTACTTGGGTTTATGTAACGGTCATGGGCCAATAGTTCTGTCAGGTTTTCTATTTTAAATTTACATTCAGGAATTACACAGCGATTTGCTGCACCAGCCATTGTTGGCAACATGGCTGTGAAACCAGCATAACGTCCAAAAACCTCCAGAACCAGGAATCTTTCATGAGATCCTGCTGATGTCCGTAGACTATCGGTCATCATTATTGTTCTGGTAACACAGGTACTAAATCCAATACAGTAGTCTGTTCCGGGGACATCGTTATCCATGGTTTTAGGAATGGCAATCACTTTAACCCCTTCCTGATACAAGCGGACACTATAGCTAAGTGTATCATCACCACCTATGGGAATTAGATAATCAACTCCTAAGAAATCCAGGTTTTTTATTACCTCCGGAGTCAAATCATTTGTTTCGGCATGGTACGTGTCTTGTAAATGTTCTGGCACACTCGCTTTGTCGACATGACTGGGACGTGTCCGAGAGCTATGTAAGAAGGTGCCACCTGTTCTCCCCGCCTTATTGACGATTTCTTCAGTAAGAATTTGATAGTTATTACTGTTATCCGTTTTTTTATCACGTATCAGCTCTATTACACCAGCCCAACCTCGACGTATGCCAATGACTTGATAACCTTCTCTTATGGCTCTGATGGTGACTGCTCTAATTGCTGGATTTAAGCCTGGGACATCTCCACCACCGGTTAAAATTGCGATGGTGCCTTTTTTCGTTTTGATATTTGCCATAGTTACACCTCTATCTTATAGGAATTCAGGGATTTAAGAATTTTCTAGCCTCTGGAACCAGTCATAATTTGTGACCCGTTCATTGGTCTTTTTCAGAACAGGCGTGCTGCAATCCAGCTTCCCGAAATAAACGTCCCCAGTGAACTCCCCAGGTTGGCCAGTACTACCACCAGAAGTATTTTGCTAACCGGATTCATCCAAAATCCTTTCACTGATGATATTGCATTGGGAAGGTCTTCAAGATCTGAAACAGTAGGTTTTTTGACCCATGTCTGAACCAGCCCGGAAACCCAGCCTGCAGCAATAGTAGGGTTGAGACTGGTAATGGGTGCTGCAATAAAAGTTGCCAGTATCGTAAGCGGATGAGCAAGCGCAATTGCTGCACCAACAGCAGAAAGAATGCCATTCACCAGTATCCAAATATAGATTGACTCCATTGAATGTTGTCTTCCCCCTTTGAAAAAACCGGCGACAAGGAGCGTGATAATTAAAGCGGGTATTGCCCATTTTAGAATAGCAGGGATGATAGATTTGGGAGGAACTTCCACGAGAGGAGCTATTGGTTCGTTTTTGTGAATGTGCTGTTGAATACCCGGTACATGGCCGGCACCAACAACGGCGACGATAGTTGTTCCCGGAGCACTCCTTATTTTCTGAGCGAGATAAATATCTCTCTCATCAATGAGACGTTTTTTAACTTCTGGAAATGATTCGGAAAAGGTTTCCAGGATGGTTTCAAGCTGATCCTGTTCCTTTATTTTTTCTATTAATGCTTCATCGATTTTTTCACCAACAAACAGGGTTGCCAGTATATGAGATGCCATTTTTAGTTTGTTGAAAAAATTGAGATTTCTCCACACGCGTTTTAAGGTTATTTCAATGTCACGGTCTGCCAGTACAAGCTCAGCCCCTGTTTTCTCAGCCTGCTTGATTCCTTCAACCATTTCAGCTCCTGGCTGGACCCCGAGCTGCTCCCCGATCCTCCGATAAAATGAACTCATTATAAGCTGTGCCAGGAGGAAGAGAGCCTTTTTTTCTTTAATAATTTTAAAGATGTTCATCTTTTTCCAGTTGTCACGCTGAATGATAGCCTTGTAACGTGCATCGCATAATTCAACGCAGATAGCATCCGGGTTTACGGTTTCAACCGTACAAGAGACATCTTCCACACTTTTCTTGGAAACATGTGCGGTGCCAACCAGATAAATGTTTTTCCCGTCAATGGTAAGATGGTGCACACTCGCGGGGAGTGTAAAATCAGATTTTGTCATTTGCAACTGCCTTTCTTGATGATTTTGTGAAAAATCAAGATTATCCCCCTCCTCTCAATCCCCTCCCACCGAGGGAGGGAAATTTAACTTAAATACAGTTGTAGAAACAGAGGAATCATAAATAATGTCATTATAAAGAATTGTGTCAGATGCTATTCTATTAAGGAATTAATTTTCATGCAAGAATAATATAGAAACTATTTAAAAATAGGGAGTGCCCGTTAATAAGGTATTGTTGCACAATGTGTGAAAAAATCAGGGTTATATGTTACAATAATACATTGTTCTGGGACGATGGATGATAGAGAACAAACTGTTTGTTTTAGAATCCCTGGTTTAATTTTTTCTGGTTATCCGGAAATCTCCAGTTGAATACCCTGATGAAATTATTAACAATACTGGATTCCCGCTTGCGCGAGAATGACACGTTTTTTCAATCTGTTCCATCCTTTCCTGTCATCCCTGCGAAACCTGTCCTCGACCTGATCGGGGAGCAGGGATCCAGGAACTAATAGACAACTTGAGTATTGTAGATAAACAGATAAATTGGAGGTATCTATGTCTAAACGTATTGCTACCTTGAAAGACCTCGAGGATATGGGCTACACTTCTAAAATGGCAAAAGATTGCCTTGCCGGTATTGTCAGAAAAAAGATACTTAAAGGGGAAGAGCTTTTCCCGGATATTTTTGGTCTTGATATGGAGAAAAGGAGATTTGTCGAAGTGTTAATCACCGGGAAAGGTGGTTTATTGACAGGTGAATACGGTGTAGCGAAAACAGATCTTGCCAAACATGTGTTGAGTCTGCTTAATGAGTATTATGCTGAAGAACAGATATTTTATGTTGAAAAGTGCCCTGTTCAGGAAGACCCCATGATTTTGATGCATTCAATATTGAATCAGAATCAGAACTCTGGTGATGCTAAAGGTGAGCCATGTCCGATTTGCAAACATCTTATTAGAAAGGCAAAGGGTGACCTGTCACAAATTGGTGTTCGCAGGCTTGACCAGCTTGTTGAAGGGACTGGTTTTGCCAGAGTGCAGGGTGGTGGAGATGTCCTGCCGGAAGAGATTATTGGCACTTATAATTTGCTAAAACTGGCACAAATCGGTGACCCCTTTGATCCCAGAGTGTTTGAACCGGGGAAGATCGGACAGTCGAGCCGGGGGCTTCTCTTTGTTGATGAAATCGGCAAACTTCCTGAAACTGCACAGCACGCTCTGATACAGGCAGCCCAGGAAAGTATTGTCACTCCTGCTAAAAGCAGAGAAACGTTCCCTGTTGATTTTCTGCTTGTTGCAACGACGAATCCGATTGACGAGGAGTATATATGTGGTGCAGTACGCGACCGGCTTATTAGTTTGAAAATTCCCATGGTTGACCTGGAGGATGAAATCAGGATAGTTCAAAAAGAGATAGAAAAGCTCGAACCCAGAGTCTATGTCCCAAAGGTTTTTTTAAAGCTGGCAGTTGAGGTTGTGAGAGCGCTCAGAGGAGATGAACGATTGGAGATAGGACCAAGAACCAGCATTAATGCAGGTCTTGTCGGAAGAAGCTCAGCCTTGCTTGAAGGGCTAAGCGTTGCTGGCTTTTGCAACGTGAAAGAAGGAATCTACACAGCGATTTTAGGCAAGGCACTTTATGAGGATAAGGCAGGTGTAGAAAAAAGGATTGATGAAGTGTTCCCTGAAATATCTTCTTATATTGAAAAAAACATCAAGGAGATTGACATCTCAAAGATTGTTCGATATTGCCATGAGGAGTGGGGCAATGATAAAGAATGGGATAGCACAAATATAAAGAAGCTGATAAATGGTAAAAAGGCACCTGACAATTTTGTGAAGTTGTTTCGATGGACGTTAAAGAACGAATCGATAGATAAGAACAGTATCTATGAGGTCATGTCGGACTACCTTTTAGCCTATGACAGGGGATGTGAGATCAGTGAAAAAACCAACTGAACTTGACAAGTGGTGCTGGAAGCAAAAGGGATCTACTCTTTCCAATGAGGAACTTTTTTCTTTAGCGCGAAAGATTGGTGGAAAATCAGAAATGGGAAGGGATGAAATTGAAAAATCTCTTGAGAAAGCAAGTTCTGAGGAATCTCAAAACATTTCTGAAAACGCACAGAGAAGTTTAGATGAATATACGGAGAGACAGATTGCTGAAGCTTTTAATAAGGCAAAGAGTAAGGGAAAGGGTGGCAAAGGCAGAGAAGGTGCAAAAGCGAGTGAATTGAATAAATCACCCGTTGAAAGGAGTGGAGGAAAAAATGATAGCCATACATTACAGCACCTTGCTCAAAGCATATTAGGTGAACTGGGGAGCGGTTTGTCTAATGAAAGAAGAAATGAAATGCAGGATGTGTTGAAAGAAATAAAGCATGCTGAGCACTTGCTGGAATTTATCAAAAAAATAGAAAGTGAACTAAAGCCAGGTGAGCAAAAGAGACAGGGATATGGCTTTAACGAAAAGAGTTTCTCTGGTGATGATACGGTTGAAGGCATACCTGGCAGTGAAAAGAAAGAAGGAGAAATGGGAAGCCCTGTTAACTATTCTCAGGGCAATGATTCTGTTCCTGCAGAGGAGTTTAAACGTTTTCCAGACAATTCTGACAGCAGCGAACTTTTTGACGGTGTGCAAACATCAGACAGTGAAGAGGGTTGTATCGGTAGAAGTGGCTTTAATGTACATGTAGAGAATTACCTGGATTTTTTTGATGATGCTAAAGCCTTAAGTTCTCACTACCATAGACTGAAGAGGAAGATCCATAAACATCTTCCTCCTGAAATCAGCAAAGAGGAAATTCGTTCAATGGTGGAGCAACTTATAGAAACTCATGTAATAAGCCCAACATTTTCAGATACATTCCTTGTCAATCAGGAGCGTGTAGCATATTTGCTTGCAAAGGACGCTTTTTTAAACATGTCAAAGTTCTTCAATAAGAGACACGCCGTGCGCACCGGAATGCATAAGAGTGGTATCCGTGGTTTACAGACGGTGCAACTCGATAGAACGCAACGAGCTCGTCATTTAACATCACGGCTTGCCCCCTCTCATACCTTGAGACGAGGGTTAACACGAAGAATTCTTTACCCATCCTCGCATCTACTGGATGAAGATGATTTAATAGAATATGCAAGCAGGAAAAAGGTAGGCTATTCAGTGGTCCTTGCCATAGACATCTCCGGTGCAGTCCAGTTTGGGAAAAGGATTCAGGGGGTGAGAAAGGCATGTATGGCATTTGGTTACTATCTCAAGCGATTTCAACCCTATGACAGGGTACGATGCATAGCCTACCATGAGATTGCGCGTGAGATAAGGTTTTCAGATGTTCCCCGTTTGAGAGCGGTAAATGGAACAGGAAAAGATATTGGGGGGTGCCTTGAAAAAAGCAGGAAAATTCTTTCAAAGGATCCAGACAGGATTCCTGTTGTTATACTTATTGGAGATGGCCTTCCTGTGCATGGAGAAAATGCTGGTTTTTACAGGTTCATGGAAAATAACCGGGAAATTATTGAAAAGGCTTACCACAATGCTTCTCTACTATGGAAGGAGGGTATTCTCTTTACGTTTTTTCAGTTCAGAGAAGATCGTCACTTATGGCAGGAATATTCTGATGAGACTGCAAAAAAAATCACTAAAGAGGCACGGGGCATCCTTTACAGAATTGATGATCCCGGAGATATAGCAACATCGCTGATACACACCTATGACAGCTTGCGCAATACTTGCAAGCAGTCGTTCAATAGAGGTGCCCTTATGAGGTGTCAGTGCTTATAGGCAGTGCACCAACAAATAAACTTCAGCTATCCCATCTTTGGCGACAATCATTTTCAGATTCATTCCTGAAGTTGAAAAACCACTTATTCCCCTGATAAACATTAATGGTTATTGAGTTAGCTCCGCAAAGAAGTAGATTGCTTCGTCGTCTGCCAAGG
>CBDTTR010000122.1:0-6581 GCA_965363405.1 uncultured bacterium
CTTCGAATTTCGAATTTTTGACCGAAAAATGGGGTTTTCGGTCAAGCACTAATTAATCTAATAAGGATACAATGCTTAAGAACTTTTTCCATTCAATCGGCTCTCGAAGCATGGTTTTTATAGAAGAATCAGGAAAGATTCTGATGCTCCTGAGTGATACTGTTATACTCATCTTCCGACGTCCCTTCAATCTTAAAGGCATTTTCAAGCAAATGGAAGAGGTGGGTGTTAAGTCAATTCCTGTGGTACTCATAACTGGTGCCTTTACTGGTGCAGTGCTTGCCTTGCAAAGCTATACTGGCTTTAAACGGTTTAATGCGGAAGCTTTTGTGGGCTCCGTTGTTGCTCTTTCCATGACGAGAGAGCTGGGACCTGTTTTAGCCGGACTCATGGTCTCAGGAAGAGTTGGTTCATCTATGGCTGCAGAACTTGGCACCATGCAGGTTACAGAACAGATTGATGCCCTCTATACGCTTGCTGTCAATCCTGTAAAATATCTTATCGTTCCCAGATTATTGGCAGCATTTATTATGATGCCTGTTTTGGTAATTTTTGCAGACCTCATTGGTATAACGGGGGGTTACATTGTAAGTGTGAATATTTTGGGAAGCAACCCTTATATCTATATGGAGAGAACCTGGAGTTACCTGGAGCTTAATGACATTTATAGTGGCTTGTTAAAAGCCTGCGTTTTTGGAATAATTATTGCCACCGTAAGTTGTTATCAGGGGTTTTACACACAGGGAGGTGCAGAAGGTGTAGGAAAGGCAACTACAAAAGCTGTGGTACTTTCCTGTCTGCTTATTTTGATATTTAATTATATTATCACGGCTCTATTGTTTTAATGTTATTGAGGTATTAAGGAATTTAGGGATTCAGGAATTATGGGTTAAACTATTGAAAGAATTCCTCAACCCCTCAATGCTTAAATTCGCAATTACCCAGGCACATGATACCAGACATCGAAAAAAACCTTATTGAAGTACATGATTTGCACAAATCATTCGGCAATAAACATGTGCTCAGAGGGATCAATCTTAATGTAAAACATGGCGAAAGCATGGTTGTTATAGGAGGAAGTGGTTCGGGGAAAAGTGTGCTCATCAAGTGTATCATTGCTATACTCAAACCCGAACAGGGGGAGATATATGTGGCTGGTCAAGACATTGGCTCTCTTAAAGAAAAAGATCTCTATGAAACAAGGAAAAAATTTGGTATGCTTTTTCAAGCTGGTGCTCTATTCGATTCTATGAAAGTGTGGGAGAATGTAGGATTTGGTCTCCTCCAACACAGCAAAATCAGCAAGGAAGAAGTCAAAGAAATTGCCATTGAGAAATTAAATCTCCTGGGGCTTTATCATATTGAAGACCTTATGCCATCCGAACTCAGTGGAGGCATGAAAAAACGTGTGAGCCTGGCACGGGCAATTGCAATGGAACCTGAGATTTTACTTTATGATGAACCCACTACCGGCCTTGACCCCATACGTGCAGATTCAATAAATAAGTTGATTGTTGAAATGAGAAAAAAAATCAAGGTTACTTCCATTACCATTACTCATGATATGGTGAGTGCATATAAGGTTGGAGATAGAATTGCCATGCTATACCAGGGAAAGATTGCAGAAGCAGGAACACCTGATGAAATAAAAAGCTCCTCAAATGCGATTGTTCAGCAATTCATCCAGGGGAAGGCAGAAGGACCTATCACTCAGGACGAAGCTCAGATTTAAAGTATACAGGATGAAAAGAAGTTAGTTGTTAGTTTTCAGTTAACAGTTTTCAGACCTTCCAGTTATTTATCATTGAATTTTGACTGAGGACTGTGGACTACTAACCCCTGAACCCTGATTCCGCTAAAAGGGGGGATACCTTTATGGCTTCTATAACCACTGAAGCGAAAGTTGGCATATTTGTTATTCTGGGATTTCTCATCCTTATTTACATGACTGCAACTGTAGGAAAATGGAATTTAGGACGAGAAAAAGGGTACCTTGTTACCGCCAAGCTGGACTCGGCATCAGGTCTGCTGAAAGATTCCCTCGTAAAGGTTTTGGGCATAAGGAAAGGCAAGGTTGAAAAATTGGAGATAACCGACGGCAAAGCAAAAATCTATATGCGCTTGCCAAAAAAACTAGCCTTGCCTGAAGATTCCCTGGTCTATGTAAAATCAGAAGGATTGTTAGGTGAAAAGCATATCGAGATTAAACCGGGCTCACCTGATAACCCTCCCGTTAAACACATGGGAGAACTTCTTCAGGGAACTCCTCCTGCAGACCTGGATCAACTTTTCACAGAACTGAGCGAGGTCGCCAAAGGGATTAAGAACCTCACTCGGATAATTACTCAACCTGTTGAGGATGCTGAAGGAACGGGAGAGAAAGAAGGAGCAATCCGGTCAATCATAATCAACCTTGAAAAAACCAGTGAATCTTTAAAGAACCTGTCTCAAAGCGTTGAAAAGGGAGAAGGGACATTGGGTAAGCTTTTTACAGACGACGATATGTACAATGAACTCAGGGCTACACTATCTGACATAAGTGCCTCTATTAAAAAGTTTAGCTCCAGTGAGGGAACTCTGGGCAAGTTGCTGAGTGACGAAGAGGTGTACAACGATATTAAGGAAATTACTACAAGAATCAATACCATTGTTAGAAAAATAGATCGGGGTGAGGGCATTATGGGCAAACTCTTTGCAGGTGAAAGAATTTACAAAAACCAGGAGGAAGAACAGGAAGGATCTGACAAAGCATCTAAAGAAGAAGCGTACGTACCTTTAACCGCTTTAGGAAGCATGTTGGGCAAGGTAGCAGAATAGTACACTGGATGCTGGATTAAACGAATGCGGATTGCGGAATTAATTAGTTTAACTGTTGCGGGTTACGGGTTGCGAGTCACGGGTTGTGAAAAAAAATAGACTTGGATAATCAACAATTGTTTTTGTTCTTCGTGTTCCTTCGTGAACTTCGTGGTTTCGGATTGCGGAATTAAAATCTGAAGCACGAAACAAATTCAAATGCTCCAAGTATAAAATCTAAAACAATGATGCTTTAAACATAGTTTTCGGTCAGATACTAACTATTTACCATCTGCCAGGGATATGGCGAATGTGGAAAGAGGGGAGGAGGATTAATGGCTAAAATCAAACGGGCAATAATAAGTGTTTCTGATAAAAAGGGTATTGTGGATTTTGCAAAAGGGCTATCAAAGTATAAGGTCAACATTTTATCTACCGGTGGAACTGCACAATCATTGAGAGATAGTGATATCACCGTAGAAGACGTATCTCACTATACCGGATTTCCAGAAATGCTGGACGGGAGGGTTAAAACACTTCACCCCAAGATCCATGGGGGATTATTGGGACAACGCTCCAACCCTGAACATGTAAAAAAGATGGAGGAGCATGGTATTGAACCTATTGATATGCTGGTGGTCAATCTCTATCCATTTGAATCTACTGTGGCAAAAGAAAACTGCCCTCTTGAAGACGCTATAGAAAATATAGATATTGGTGGGCCCACCATGATCCGCTCAGCAGCTAAGAACTACTCTGATGTCACTGTTATAGTTGACCCAGATGATTATAAAGCAGTACTCGATGAAATGGAACGTAACCAGGGTGAGGTATCAGTTGAAACTAATTTCAGACTGGCTAAAAAGGTTTTTCAACACACAGCCAGGTACGATGGTGCTATTTCCAACTATCTCGGTTCATTAAGGCAGGATGGTCAAAAAGACATTTTTCCTGAAACCGTCTCCCTTCAATTCACCAAAGCCCAGGAACTTCGCTATGGAGAAAATCCCCACCAAAAGGGAGCTTTCTACAAAGAGCTGGTCATAAGCGAACCTTGTGTCTCATCCGCAACCCAATTACAGGGGAAAGCACTTTCATTTAATAACATACTCGATGCAGATTCCGCACTGGAAACCGTTAAGGAGTTTGAGGAAACAGCAGTCGTCATTATAAAACATACGAATCCCTGTGGTGTAGCCATATCTCCTGACTCACTGGCGGATGCATATCGAAAGGCAAAATCCTGTGATCCTATCTCGGCATTTGGAGGAATAGTTGCCTTAAACAGGCCCGTTGATGAAGAAACTGCTAAAGAAATAACTTCAATCTTTACAGAAGTTGTTATAGCCCCGGATTACAGCAAAGAGTCGTTAAAGGTATTCAGCACTAAGAAAAATTTGCGCCTGTTAAAGGTCCCGTTTCCATCAGGCTATACCTCAAAAGGGTTTGCAATGAAGAAGGTGGTTGGAGGCATGCTTATCCAGGAAAGAGATTTAGGCAAAGTAGAAGATATTAAGCAGTGTAAAGTAGTCACCAAAAGAGGGCCAACACCTGAGGAATATAAAGCATTGGAGTTTGCCTGGAAGATATGTAAGCACGTTAAATCGAACGCTATCGTTTACACAATCCAGGATCAAACAATAGGTGTTGGTGCAGGTCAGATGAGTAGAATTGATTCTTCAAAAATTGCAGTAGAAAAGGCACAATTCCCAATCAAAGGAACTGTTATGGCCTCAGATGCTATGTTTCCCTTTAGAGACAGTGTAGATGAAGCATCTAAAGCTGGGGCAACTGCGATCATCCAGCCTGGAGGTTCCCTAAGAGATGAGGAAGTTGTCAAAGCAGCCGATGAAGCTAACATGGCAATGATATTCACAGGCATGAGACATTTCAGGCATTAATGTTTGAGTGTGTCGGGGACAGGGATAAGTGTGCAGGGGAAAACTAAAATGATACTGGATACCGGATAGAGGTAGAACGGGGTAAGAAAAGCACGAAATTCGAATATCGAAACTCGAAACAAATTCGAATATCAAATGACAGAATGTCCTAAACAATACACCGAAATCCAGAGGTTTTGATCGTTTGAACATTTGGATTTTGAGCATTGTTTCGAGTTTCGTGCTTAGAATTTCGAATTTCTAAAAGACGAAGCTGTGTTTTTGGTCAAGCACATTTAACATCCAACATTTGGTTTGTCCGAAGCGCTAAATACAATTGGGGTTTTATGAAGGTTCTGGTAATTGGAGGCGGTGGAAGGGAACATACCCTGGTATGGAAGATTGCCCAAAGTCCAAAGGCAAAAAAAATCTACTGTGCTCCAGGCAATGCAGGCATTTCTGAGTATGCTGAATGTATTTCTATTGAAGCAGATGATATAAAACAGCTTGCTTCCTTTGCGCATCAAAATAATATCGATCTTACGGTAGTAGGACCTGAGCTCCCACTCACTCTGGGTATCGTTGACGAATTTGAAAGCAAGGGACTTAGAATTTGTGGTCCTGACAAATCGGCTTCTGTTATTGAAGGGAGCAAAATATTTTCTAAAGACCTGATGAGAAAATATAAAATTCCTACAGCAGACTATGCTACTTTTATTTCACCAAAGGAAGCTATGAGCTACTTGAAAGAAAAGGGTACTCCCGTTGTAATCAAAGCTGACGGATTGGCAGCTGGTAAAGGAGTTATCCCTGCTCAAAGTATGGATAAAGCAGAGGAAGCTATTGATACCATCCTTGCCAAAAAACGCTTTGGTACTGCGGGAGATCGTATCATCATCGAAGAATTTTTAACGGGAGAAGAGGCTTCTTTCATAGTGTTTACTGATGGAAACACCATTATTCCCATGCCTACTTCCCAGGACCACAAACCCATATATGATGACGATCAAGGTCCCAATACAGGAGGAATGGGGGCTTATTCTCCGGCACCAGTTATTACAGAAAAGCTACAGCAGAAGATAATGGATGAGATTATGTTCCCTACAGTGAAGGCTATGGCTAATGAAGGCAGGAAGTATAAAGGAATTCTCTATGCCGGCTTAATGATTAACAATGGGGAAATTAACGTTTTAGAATTTAATGCTCGCTTCGGTGATCCGGAAACACAACCCATCTTAATAAGAATGAAAACAGATCTCATTCCCATACTCGAAGCAATCGTTGATGAACGTTTAGATCAAGTGTCTATTCAGTGGGATGAGAGACCAGCAGTCTGTGTAGTTATGGCATCAAACGGATATCCTGGAAATTACCAGAAAGGTATGGCAATAGAAGGGCTGGATAAAGTTCAAAACATGCAAAACGCACAAGTATTTCATGCGGGAACAGCTTTCAAAAATAATCACGTCGTTACCAGCGGAGGTCGAGTCTTAGGAGTTACTGCTTTGGGCAACGATATTAAGGAAGCTATCAATCTGGCTTACCAGGCAACTTCCCAAATTCAATGGGAAGGAGCTTATTATAGAAAGGATATTGGGAAGAAAGCACTGAAGGTTTCTAAATACTAAATCCGAAGTCCGAAACTCGAAACAAATTCAAATGAACAAAGCACAAAATCCAAAACAATAACGTTTCGAACATTTGATATTTGTATTTCGGATTTGTTTCGGCCCGCCCTGGCGCGACTTTATTAAAAAAGTTTTTTGGCATGGTAGTATTTCAGAAGAAGGTCATATAGAACTCCAGCAATTAGAATCAGGTCTGGGCCAGGGATTTCGATATTCGGATTTCGGATTTATTTTGCAAAGGATATGCTCTCCTTATACTATATTACTAAACTTGCAT
>CBDTTR010000123.1:0-6463 GCA_965363405.1 uncultured bacterium
GCTCAAGCGTTTGATCAGCAATGCCTTTCTCTCTCAATTGCTGAAAGGCTTTCGCCACTTTTGTGCGACTACCGATCATACCAAGATAGCAAAATGGTTGTTGGGCACAGTGTTCAAGTATCTCAAAATCATGTAGATGTCGGTGGGTCAAGATTACCAAATAGGTCGTATCAGAGAACACACAATTCTGCAGTGCCTTGTTGTAGTCACTGGCAATTACCCTGTCAGCCCAGGGCAATTTCCCCTTATCAGCAAATTCTGGACGATTATCTACTACGATTGTTGTAAAACCCAGCATTTCACCAATTTTACTTAACGCACTTCCAATGTGTCCGGCACCAAAGATAATCAAATCGGGATCAGCGTTTAGAGGCTCAAGAAAGATGCTCATGGCACCACCGCAGGACATACCCAGTTCTTCAAGGTTATGCTTCGACAATTTGGGTTCCGTACCATACATGAGTGCTATTGCCTCATCTGCAATTTTCTTTTCAATGGCACCACCTCCAATCGTTCCCACACTGGAACCATCATCTTTTATGAGCATTCTCGCACAGGGCTTCCCTGGTGCTGAGCCCAACGATTCAACGACGGTGGCCAGAACTGCTGGGGTGCCGGAATTTTTAGCTGCGATGATTTCTTCGAAAATATCCATTTTTAACTCCCTGAAGAAAAAGGTGTTTAATAATTCTTGTGCTCGATTTCAATGAAACAGATCCATAAAAAATTACTATTTAAGCCTTTTTAGGTACAAAACAGCTTCCAGTACTCCTCCTCCTATAGCCCGAGCTTTATCGGATATGGTAAAGCAGTACTCTCTTATCCCCCTTGGGTCAATATCACCTATCTTAAGGTCTTTTGCCACGTTCATCCCATTCAGAATAATTCCTCTAATGATACCGTCTATAGGTGCCCTGACGGCCTCATTATCGATATGACATACGGTTTCTCCCTCTGTAACCTCATCGCCTATATCTAACAGATTGCGAATCTTTCCATCACATGGTGCCCTGAGCACCCTCTCTTCCCCATATCCATCAATTGCTCCTGGGATACCTGTGTCGGGTTCTGCATAACCTTCCAAGATTACCTTGCCTAGGTTATGTCCCCTATAGGTTTCAATAACGACATCAACATCTTTTCCAGCTTTGAATCCAGGACCTAGAGCAATGGTGAGGGGTGCGATGTCCCGATAGATATCGGTTGCGCGCTTTGCTAATCTCGCATCAATCAATACCTCGGATTCAACTTCCCTAACCATACGAAGGTGCGGGTCAATGATAATGGGAATATTTCCTTCCCCCCAGATGGTCTCTATCTCTTTTCTGTTGCATGCTTTCACTGCCTTAACACCCTCCACCACAGTTTGACCATCAAACACTGCCTGGGCAAAGGCAACTTTTCTCCTTATAACTAAAGGCTTTTCAATTTCCAGGATAAGTATGTCAAAACCACATCTATAGAGCCTGTGAGCAACCCCAGTCCCTATATCTCCCCCCCCTCTTATAACGACTGTGCCAGTAGTCATGGCCGATTCATGTTTCATAAAACATATCCAATGCTTTTGCAAATGCTGATCTGGACGTCATCTGTAGGATTCTTAAAAAGGCTGTGTGGTAAATTTCCCTCTCCGGCTGGGAAACATTGTTGTGTCACTTCCAATCGCTGGTGTTTTTCTCTTGTGGAGTTTCCTGTCCGTTCTATAATATACTATTCTTTTTTCTAATTGCTTCTAGTACTCTTTCGGGGGTGATGGGAAGTTCCTTTATCGTGTGCCCAATGGCATTGTTAACAGCCATTGCAATTGCATGTGGGTTGCATGCAATGGGGCCCTCACCCACCTCTTTTGCCCCATAGGGGCCATATGGATCATTGGTCTCAACGATGATGTGCTCTATCTCGGGTACCTCATATGGCCTGGGTAGTTTATAGTCGATGCGGGACTGATTGAGTATTTGACCACCTTCCATGAAGCATTCTTCAAACAGGGTCTGAGCCATGCCGCTAAAGACCTGTCCATCCATCTGGCCTTCTATGGCCAGCGGATTTATGGCACGCCCCACATCATGGGCGACCGTCATTTTTAAGAGTTTCACTATTCCTGTCTCAGGGTCTACCTCCACTTCGGCAATCTGGGCACCGAAAGAATAAGCAAGGGCGGCTTTCGTGGTAGGTGTATTGTAGAAGCCCCTTCCCATGATGAATCTTCCTTCCATACAATTTAGGGTGTCAAACACCACATCTTCAAACGGGATGTTCTTATCGGGTGCTCCCTTGGAATATATCTTTCTATCTCTAAAAATAAGCGATGATGGTTTAACCCCCAGTTTCTCTGAGGCGGTTTTGGCAATCTGTTTCTTTGCATCAAGCGAGGCAATCTTCACCGCATTTCCGGTGGTAAAAGTACCTCTCTGGGCAAATGCCCCCACATCAAAGGGGGCGATATCTGTGTCTCCCGATACCACGGTGATATCATCAGCGGCTATCCCGAGAGTCTCAGCAGCAATGATTGCCATGGTGGTGTGTGAACCCTGACCCATGTCGGGGAGCCCGGTAAAAAGCGAGAGCTTACCGTCCTCGGCTATCTTGAGAAAGGCAGCGGAGGTGTCGTGTTGGAACATCCCTTTCCCACCGGAGCTCATCACCCCACATCCTATACCGATACCCTTATACGGCGGAAGTTTACCGTACTTTCTCTTCCAGCCCGATTTTCTGGCTGCCTTTTTGATGCATTCTTTCAAACCGCAACTGGCATAATGGGTGTCGTTCAGTGTGGTATCTCCTTTCTCAAAAGCATTCTTGAGCTTGAAATCAACCGGATCCATGCCGAGATCCTGCGCAATTAAATAGAGGTGCTGACCAAAAGCAAACTGGGATGGCACCAGCCCTCCCCCGTGATGAAAAAAGTAGGGGACATTGTTTGTGTATACCAGCTGCCCCTTGTAGCGATACGCCTCTACCTTAAAAAGCATTTGCAGGGTTGCGCCCACAATGGTCGGCATGACGAACTGTGTCTCAACATAGGCACCACAATCATACAGGTGGTCAGCCGCTATGACTTTCAAACTACCGTCGTTCATCACACCCGATTTGAGGGTTAGCTTATTTCTGCCGCCTGCCCGGCAGATAATGAATTCTTCGTCCGAGGTGGCCATGATTTTAACCGGTCGTGATGCCTTTTTGGAAAGGAGTGCGGCAATTAGATGGTGGGGTCTTACCGTACCTCTGCCGGAGAAGGCCCCACCGGTATTAAGGTTCATAACCCTGACGTCACTTTCAGACATATTCAAGCCCCTGGCTAGGCCCTTTTGTATAAGGATAGAAGTTTGGCTGGGTGTCCAGACGGTGAGCTTTCCTGGCAGGGAGTAGTCAGCAAGAGTGCCGTGCAATTCAGCAAAACAGTTGTGAGTCGGGTAAGTGATAAACTCATCTTCCCTTACGTGGTCGGACTCGGTGAAAGCTTTATCGGCATCTCCAAAGTTCAATATTTTCTCATCTGCATAGTTATCCTCATAATACGGTTTCAGTATCGGCGCATCCGGAGCAATCGCCTCTTCAATAGATAGAATTGCGGGCAGTGGTTCATACTCTACCTTTATCATCTCTGCCGCCTCGCAGGCAATATCCTCATCCACCGCGGCAACCGCGGCAACCTCATCGCCGATATAATGAACACTCTCATCACAGAGCAGTTGCTGGTCGGGCCCTACCATAATCCCGCCTGAGTCTTTGTGGGTAATGAGGGCCTTAACTCCTGGCAGTATCTCAGCTTTAGATGTATCTATGTTTAATATCTTTCCCCGGGGGATGGTGCTTCGCACAATTTTACCGTGCAGCATCCCGGGAAGGACCACATCGTCGGTGAATTGCGAGCGACCAGTCGCTTTAAGTGGAGCATCCAGCTTCGTTTGTCTCTTTCCTATGACACTGAACTTATCAGCCATTACTCTTTTCCTCATCTTCAGATTGTGAAACCTTTTTTACTGCTTCCATAATCTTTATATGTCCCGTGCATCGACAGAAGGTGCCGGACAAAGCGTCTTTTATTTCATCGTCATCGGGTTTTGGGTTCCCATCAAGCAGTGCCTTGCTGGTCATGACTATTCCGGGTGTACAAAATCCGCACTGAACAGCTCCGTTTTCAATAAACGATTTTTGAATGGGATGTAGTGACTCTGACGTACTTATGCCCTCAATGGTTGTTATGGAATATCCTTCACACTCGACCGCAAGGGTCAGACAGGAAAGGATGGCTTTGCCGTCGTTGATGACGGTACATGCACCACAGGTTCCTATGCCGCACCCCTTTTTGGTTCCGATAAGTCTGAGTTCATCCCTCAACACATCGAGCAGGGTCTGCCAGGGATTGATGGCAACTTCATAGCTGTTGCCGTTTACATTTAGTGATAATATCCTTTTCAATTTTAAGTTCTCCTTTTTTTATCCGGTTTACCTTGAAGTTTGGTGAGCGCTCTTTTTACAAGCACCTCAACCAAATGCCGCTTATAGCCAGCTGAAGAAAAAAGGTTAGTAAGGGTTCCCAGCTCAGAGCGGGCGGTTAGCGCCGCTTTTTCAATCGATTTTTCTGTAAGCTCTGATTCCATTATTACCTGTGCTGCCTTTTTCAAAACTATCGGCGCTGATGCTATAGAACCGACAACTAGTCTTAAGTCGGTAAACCCGTCGCCGTTTTTCTGGGCCTTGGCAGCGATGCTCCCCATGGCAAAATCTAATCCTTTGCGAGTAGTCACTTTTATGAAAGTGGTGCGACTTGAGCCGTTGCTTTTTGGGATTACTAGCGAGGTAACTATTTCCTCGGGTTCAAGTACAGTCGGTTGGGCTCCATTGTCTTTGAAAAATTCCTTGATGGGAATCGATCTTTGGTGCCCTTTTTTTACCACGCTGACCCTGGCATCAAGGGCAATTAGGACAGGTGCTGTGTCAGAGCTGTTAATGGCATGACAGCGCTCTGACCCCTTGATGGCGTGACACTGACTGCCTTCCAGTTTATGACATATCTCTTTGGTGTCTCTCCACAATTTCGACTTGTTGTAGTACCAGCATCTGGTATCAAGGCAGATGTTTCCGCCAATCGATGCCATGTTGCGGATGTGTTTTGAGGCAACTGCTTTAACTGCAAGATTAAATGCAGGAAATTCTTTTGCAAGAGGCTTGTTAGAAACAAGATCTGAAAGGGTGACACATGCACCGATGCTAGTATTACCTTTATTATCTGTTGAGATGCTGCATAAGTCAGGGATTGATTTTATACCAATAACTATTTCAGGTCGCACAACCCTGTATTTCATATTTATGAGGAGGTCCGTTCCGCCTGCAAGAATCTTGGCTTTTTTACCATATTTCCCCAGTGCAGTTACACATTCTTCAGTTGAAGATGGTTTCAGATATTCAAATTGTGGAAGCCGCATAGAATAATTACCTTCTAAAGAGGTTCATGGAACATAACGTTTGTTGTTTAATGGAAAGGTGTTATCTTAAGTCAAAGGTTGCTTAAAGCAACTTTACAATCAAATTTAAATTATTGTACTTTTATGTGATTGCACTGATTTTTGTATCGATCTCGGATTGATGGTTACCGTAAACAGGACACTTGGGGCAATTATCTTTCATCCATTCTCCCATCATCTTTTTTTGATCTTCCGGGAGACTTGCGTGCATGGTTTTCCAATCAAGTTCCCAGCATCCTATCTTTTGTTCATAAGCAGGACAAGGTCTTTTTGCATTGCCCTCAGCTTTGGTATTGTTATGCATCCTTCTCCCAGAGCATATATGGGATGCCTTCCGGGAGATTCATGTAAATCATCCTCACGGGTGAGATCTTAATCACCCGTGCTGTGATGACTCTCTTAATCACGTCTTCCAAGGGTTGAACGGAACGTGACCATTCTTCAAGAAAGGACTTCATTTTTAGCATGCCTGTAAGAAATTTGGGGTGAGGAGCAGGATAAACATCAGCTATACCATCCATGGTAAGCCCGTATTCCGACTCGATCGTACCATCGGTATATCCAATAGAGACGGATACTGCCTTCGATCGATCAAGATTGGCAAATTTGGTCCCTCCGGCGCTTGCAATATAAATGGTAAGTCCATCGTTTACGTAATCGAGGATAGTTTGATGTGGCGTGCCGTCAAGGTTGACGGTTGCCAGGGAAAGACATTGCAGCTTTTTTAGAAATTTTTTTATTTCTTCCTCCAATTCCTTTTTGTTTAACTCCTTAAGTGAAATCCCGAGTTTCTTGATGAAGTAGCGTGCCTGTTTCTGCTGTTCCTCAAATGTCAATCCTGTATCCACCATGCGACCTCCTTATCAATCATAAGTTTTGTGTTTGTCATCGAGCTTTGTAACGTGTTCAAGACGCCGGTAGTCGAGTATGAACGATCATGCATCCGCAACAAGAACACTGAAAAAACCTGCCTGTGCCTCCACAGCCACCGATAA
>CBDTTR010000124.1:0-6440 GCA_965363405.1 uncultured bacterium
TTTTAAGCGCTGTCCTCTTTTTTATAGGGGTGTTGGGGGTTTTTGTAAGAAGGAATGCCATTGTCATCTTTATGTGTATTGAATTGATGCTCAACTCGGCTAATCTAGCCTTCATTGCTTTTGCCCGCCATTTGGATTCTATGGATGGTCAGATTTTTGTCTTTTTTGTAATGACGGTAGCTGCCGCTGAGGCTGCTGTAGGATTGGGTATCATCATTGCTCTTTACAGGAACAGGGAAACCGTTAATGTTGATGATATCAATCTGATGAAGTGGTAAACGAAGGAGCATACCTATGATAGAATATGTTTGGCTGGTTCCGTTTTTCCCGCTTTTGGGAGTTATCATCAATGGCATTTTAGGGATACGCTTTCCCAAAAAGTTGATCGGCCTTATAGGATCTGCCGCTATTCTTCTCTCTTTTCTCGTCTCCTGCCGCATTTTATGGGAAGTTCTTCAGTTACCCCCTGATGCCCGTGTTTTTGAGGTTTCCGTCTATAGGTGGATCCCCTGTGGTGATCTTAAAGTAAACATTGGTTTTTTAGTAGATGCCCTCTCTCTTGTAATGATGCTTACCGTCTCCGGGGTGTCTTTTATCATTCATGTATATTCCATTGGCTACATGCATGATGATCCAGGTTTCCGCCGTTACTTTACCTACCTCAATCTCTTTGTCTTCTTTATGCTAACCCTGGTTTCTGCCAACAGCTTTTTACTTATGTTTGTTGGCTGGGAGGGGGTTGGACTTTGCAGTTATTTGTTGATTGGTTTCTGGTATCAGAATAAAGCCCCTGCCGATGCAGGAAAGAAGGCTTTTATTGTCAATCGTATCGGTGATTACGGGTTTCTTCTGGCAATGATGCTCATCTTTGTTGTTTTTGGAAGCCTGGACTTTCTCCCGGTCTTTGAAAAGACCCCCCATCTGTTCAGTGGAGGAGAACTTACCGTTACCCTCATTACCCTGCTTTTGTTTATAGGTGCCTGCGGGAAATCTGCTCAGATTCCCCTCTATGTCTGGTTGCCTGATGCTATGGAAGGTCCTACACCGGTAAGTGCCTTAATCCATGCGGCAACGATGGTTACAGCCGGTGTCTATATGGTTGCAAGGTGCAACGTGCTTTTTTCGCTGGCTCCTGTTTCTATGGGGGTGGTGGCAGTAATCGGGGCAGGAACAGCTATCTTCACTGCCTCTATTGCCATTGTTGCCAACGACATTAAGAGGGTACTTGCTTATTCAACCATTAGCCAGCTGGGTTATATGTTTTTAGCCTGTGGGGTAGGTGCCTTTACTGCCGGCATTTTTCATTTGATGACCCATGCTTTCTTTAAAGCCCTGCTCTTCCTCTGCGCGGGAAGCGTGATGCACGCCTTATCAGGCGAGTTGGATATGAGGAAGATGGGAGGTTTGAAATCACGCATACCGATAACTTATTGGACTTTTTTCATTGGATGTCTGGCAATTGCAGGCATACCGCCCTTTGCAGGGTTTTTCAGCAAAGATGAGATCTTATGGCATGCCTTCCAGACAAACATCTTCCTTTGGGCGATTGCTGCCATTGCCGCTTTCATGACTGCCTTTTATATGTTCCGTGCGGTCTTCATGACCTTTTACGGTGAATCCAGAATGGAACCGGAAGTTGAAAAACATGTGCACGAATCCCCCTCGGTTATGACGATACCTTTGAGCATCCTGGCTGTTCTTTCTGTCATAGGGGGTCTGGTAGGTATTCCTGTCATTCATGGCTGGAACAGGATCAAGGATTTTCTTGCACCCGTTCTGGGGGGCCATGATGTCCACCTGGCGGAGAAGTTTTCATCAGGTATTGCCTACGCTGCTACACAGGGTAAAGAGGTTGTGCATCACCCTGTCGGTTTAGAGCTGTTTATGATGGGTGTTTCTGTTGCGATTGGTATTGCAGGAATTATTGCTGCTTATTATTTTTATATCAAACGCCCGGAGCTTCCGGGGAAGATCGCTCAACGGTTTAAGGGAATATACAACCTCCTTTATAATAAATACTACGTAGATGAGATCTATTTTGCCTATGTGGTTACACCCATCAATATTATTTCAACCTTTTTCTGGAAAGTTTTTGATGAAAAGTTAATAGATGGAGCCATGGTTAATGGCTCTGCCTGGTTGGTGCAAAGGATAAGTGGTGGTCTTAAGCGATTGCAGACAGGTTATGTCCAGCATTACGCCCTCTCAATCCTTGTAGGGTTGTTATTTGTTTTCTATTTGATTCTGAAGTAGATAAGGGAGTTAAGAGAAAATATGAATATTCTCGGTTTTGATATCCTTTCAGTCATAATCTTCCTGCCCCTTGTTGGGGTGCTCCTTCTCATAGTTATAAATAAAGAAAACCATAATGTTATCAAAGGTGTTACCTTTCTTATCGCTTTAGTAAATTTCATCATCTCTTTGGCTCTCTATCGGGATTTTGATCTTACTACCCATCAGTTTCAGTTCGCTGTTAATATTCCCTGGGTCAGTGATTATGGTATTAACTACCATTTGGGGATAGATGGTATCAGCCTTTTTCTGGTATTGCTAACCACTTTCTTAACAGTAATATCGGTTGTTGCCTGCTGGAAGGATATTAAGGAGAAGGTGAAGGGTTTTATGATGTGCATCCTCTTCCTGGAGACGGGGATGATTGGCGTTTTTACTTCTCTGGACCTTTTCCTCTTCTATGTCTTCTGGGAGATAACGCTTATCCCCATGTATCTTTTAATTGGAGTATGGGGTGCACCTGCCCGCAGAATCTATGCTGCGGTAAAATTCTTTCTCTATACCATGTTTGGCAGTTTATTAATGCTGGTTGCGATTCTGGTATTATACTTTTACCATCACAGTGTAACAGGCATCTACACCTTTGATTTAGAGCAATTATACAAATTGTCTGTCCCGTACGGAACGCAGATCTGGTTGTTTCTCGCCTTTGCCCTTGCCTTTGCTATTAAGGTACCCATGTTTCCCTTTCACACCTGGCTGCCTGATGCTCATACTGAGGCACCTACGGTGGGCAGTGTCTTGCTGGCTGCAGTTTTACTGAAAATGGGAACCTATGGGTTTTTAAGGTTCAACCTTCCACTCTTCCCTGATGCAACTTTTGCATGTGTGCCCTTAATGTCTATCCTGGCTATTATCGGAATCATCTATGGGTCAATGGTCTGTATTGTACAAAAAGACTTAAAGAGACTGATCGCTTTTTCCAGTGTGAGTCACCTTGGGTTCGTAATGCTGGGTATCTTTGCCCTCAATCTCCAGGGATTGGAAGGAGGCATTCTCCAGATGCTCAATCATGGGTTTTCAACAGGTGCCCTCTTCCTTCTTGTGGGTATGCTTTATGAGCGCAGACATACCCGCATGATTGAGGAGTTTGGGGGACTGTCCAAGGTGATGCCTGTCTATGCTACCTTCTTTATGATTGTGACCTTATCCTCCATAGGGCTACCAGGCCTTAATGGATTTGTTGGAGAATTTCTCATCCTTCTGGGGACATTCAAATCTAATATGAGCTATGCAGTATTTGCAGCTTTAGGTGTCATTTTTGCTGCGGTCTATATGCTTTGGATGTTTCAGAGGGTGATGTTTGGTGAAGTAACCAGGGAAGAGAACAAAAACCTTAAGGATCTTTCATTGCGGGAAGTTGCAGTTCTTTTACCGCTTCTCTTCTTTATCTTCCAGATCGGTGTCTATCCCAAACCGTTTTTATCCAGGATGGACGCTTCAGTTAAACATCTGATCTCCCAGGTGGAATCAAAAATGGTAAAGGAAAAGTCTGGAGAGAGCAGGGCGGTTTATGTAATCGATTCTGATCACGTTATTGAACATGGAGAAAATGATGGGTCCGATAGTTTTTCCAGTAATTAATTTAAAAAGTATATTCCCGGAGCTTATGGTAGTAATTACCGCTCTGGTTGTTTTGCTGTGTGATCTCTTTTTGTCCAAGGATAAGAAGGCACCGCTTCCTTTTTTGAGCATATTAGGTTTAGTTTTCTCTCTTATCTTTTCTATCTCCATGTGGAGAGAAGGTGTAGCAGAGTATGCTTTTAGCAGTATGATCGTAATTGATAGGTTCACCCTCTTTTTTAATTCACTCTTTATAGTAGCTACTATCATAACCATACTCATCTCTATAAATTACATCAGAGAGGAGGGTATCAATTACGGTGAGTACTATGTTCTGGTCCTTTTGGCAACGGTTGGAATGATGTTTATGGCTAAGGCCAATGACCTCATGATTGTGTTTCTTGGACTGGAAACCCTTTCTATCTCTATCTATGTGCTTGTGGGATTTTTGAGGACTAATGTTAAATCAAATGAGGCTTCTTTAAAATATTTCCTCCTGGGGGCATTCTCCAGTGGTTTTCTGCTTTATGGTATTGCCCTGATTTATGGTGCTACGGGAACCACTAAGCTGCCCGATATCGCCAGATATATAGAGAATACCCCGCACCTTTTATCTAACCCTATGCTGCTGGCGTCAATAGGGCTTCTTATTGTGGGGTTCGGTTTTAAGATGGCATTAGTCCCTTTCCATATGTGGACACCTGATGTTTATGAAGGGGCCCCTACCTCTATTACTGCTTTTATGTCAGTAGGGGTCAAAGCAGCTGCCTTCTCCGCTTTCTTAAGGGTATTTCTCACTTCTTTCCCATCCTTTAGAGTTGACTGGACAATGATTCTCTGGGTTCTGGCTGTGGTAACTATGACATTGGGAAATATTGTTGCCATCAGTCAAGAGAATATTAAGAGGATGCTGGCGTATTCCAGTATTGCGCACGCAGGCTTTATCCTTGTGGCGATGACTGCCGGAGGTTATATGGCTACTGCCAGTATTCTTTATTATCTTATGGCTTATACTGTAATGAATTTGGGGGCCTTTGCCGTAGTAATCATTTATGGCAAGAAAGGGGAAGAGAATATTCTTATCACAGATTATGCAGGCTCAGGATTTAAATATCCATTTCTATCGGTAGCCATGGCAATCTTCATGTTTTCCCTGGCTGGAATCCCTCCTCTGGCTGGTTTTATAGGTAAATTCTATATTTTTGGTGCGGCCGTGAAACAGGGCTTTATCTGGCTTACCATCATTGCTGTTTTAAACAGTGTTGTTGCCACCTATTACTATCTGAGGGTAACGGTTATCATGTATATGAAAGAACCGGTTAAAGAAGTTGGTCAACTTTCCTATTCTATTCCTATAGTAATTGCTTTACTCATTACCACCTTTTTCACTCTCCATATGGGCATCCTCCCTTCAAGCTATCTTGAACTTGCAAGAGAATCTATTGCCATGTTGATGTGACAAGTAAAATTTACACATCCATTGACGTTGCTCATCTCTTCGTTTCTTCAACAAGATAAATATCTAATAAACTTAAATAGTTATCGATCATAGTCCAGAGAGAATCTAACACTTTCTATGTAATACATAATAATTGATGAAAAAATCAAATTTTAGTTGCTTTAAGGACTTAAATTTGATATAATCTAGTATTGGCTAGATATTTAATCTTAATTCTTTTTTATATTTTTGCATATCAAAGGGGAGGAGGTTATATAGAGTGTTTAAAGTTGGGGATATGGCAGTTTATCCAACACATGGAGTAGGAGTTATAGAATCTATAGAGAGCAAAGAAATATCAGGAGATAAACACACTTTTTATGTGCTTAGGGTTTTAGGCAATGGTATGACTATCATGGTTCCTACCAATAATGCTGATTCAGTTGGGTTAAGGGAGGTTATTCCTCATAAACAAGTTTCCAGAGTATACAAAATTTTAAAGCAGAAAGATATTGAGATTGATTCTCAAACATGGAATAGAAGATACCGTGAGTATGTTGAAAAGATTAAAACAGGATCCATTTTCGAAGTTGCAGGAGTTTTAAGAGATCTATTCCTCCTAAGATTGGATAAAGATCTTTCTTTTGGGGAGCGTAGAATGTTGGATACAGCAAGAAATTTATTAATTAAAGAACTCTCTATAGTTAAAAAAAGTTCTGAAGATGCTATTGATAAAGAGATAAAAAAGATTTTTGATTACTAATCCCCTGCCCTTTCCTCAACCTGGCTCATCTATTACCCTCTCAAGTAAAATATCACAGGAGTTTTTAGCCTAAGATTAAGGTAGAAGAATGCCTTTTTAAGCTTATAGAAGATCGGTTTGCTTGAGGGGTATGATCCCAAATTAGAAATCCGAAGCACGAAACATATTAAAGAATTGATGCTCTTGTAAAAAGCCAAAAATCGAGTCACTCCCGCGAAACTTGTCCTCGACCTGATCGGGGAGCGGGAGTCCATAACAACCTGAAATTACTGGATTCCTGCTGGAGTTTATCCCGTACTTGATACGGGGCAGGAATGACAAATAAGGAGCAAATTGGACTTTTTGCGAATACGTCAAGAATTGAGGAATTGCGAATTTAGTAAG
>CBDTTR010000125.1:0-6371 GCA_965363405.1 uncultured bacterium
CCCGAAAGAAAACACCCTGCACCCTACCCTCAATAAAAAGATGGGCTCTCATTTTGGGCATAAGTTATCTCCAAACTATCTCCAAACAAGATACGAAAATTCTATTAGTCATCAGTCAGTTCCCCCTTGTTGCAACACATCACTATTCAATCCTGAAAAAATTGTAGATATCCCCTGCCAATTTTTGTTTCAAATGCGGAACCCGACAAAGCTCATCTAAAGAAGCTTCTTGAACTTTACGAACACTACCAAAATGCTTTAAGAGTCTGTTACTGGTCCTTTTCCCAATTCCAGGAATATCCTCGAGAGAGGAATGAAAATTCTTTTCATAGCGCAGCTTTTTATGGTAAGTCAGGGCAAAACGGTGAGATTCATCCCGTACCCTTCCCAGCAAAAGTAGTGCTGCTGAATTTGGAGGTAAGATCAGAGGGTTCTTTTTCCTGGGGAGAAATATCCGGTCTGGTATTTTTCGGCCCCCATTAAACCCTTCTTTCTTCTCCCTACTACCTTTAGCCAGCGCAATAACATTAATTTCCTTTAAGCCCATCTCTTGTATCACCTTCAAGGCAACATTTAGCTGCCCCTTCCCACCATCCACTACTATCAAATCAGGGAAAGGCACATATTCCTCACCCTTACTAAATCGTCTTTGCAATACTTCATATAGCATTCCACAATCATCTGCTCCCTCAACAGTCCTAATCTTAAAACGACGGTAGTTATCCTTCAATGATACCCCATCTTTAAAACAGATCATTGATCCCACTGCAAGTTGACCTCCCAGGTTAGAAATATCATAACATTCAATCTTTAAAGGTCTGGTTTTTAAATGAAGTAGATTCTTTAACTCATCAGTGATTTTCTCGGCATCTTCCGATTTATCCTTGTCTGCTTTAAAAACACTTTCAGCATTAAGCCTGGCCATTTCAATAAGCTTTGCCTTTTCCCCCCTTTGAGGAGCGATGAGGTCAACCTTTTTGCCTTTCCTATCTCTTAAAGAATCTTGAATAATATTTTTATCTTCTAAAACGATTGGTATAACAATCTCCTGGGGGATAAACTTACCTTCACGGTAAAACTGATTGACAAAAGAGGAGAGAATCTCTTCATTTGGCACTTCTACCTTCCTTAAAGAGAAATCCTTACTGCCTATAATTCTACCACTTCTCATGAACAAAACTACGATCGTCATAGAACTGTTTTCACGATGAAAAGAAACAATATCACGATCAGTGAAATCAAGCATGATTGCTTTTTGCTTTTCCAAGGTCTTTTTTAACGATGCAATCCGATCACGCATCTTCGCTGCTATCTCAAAATCCAGCTTATTTGACGCTTCTTCCATTCTTTCTTCTAACAGCCTTACCAATTCCTGCCTTCTCCCTTTAAGAAAAAGCTCTACTTCCTTTACAGCAGCACAATATCTCTTTTCATCAATCAATTTAAAGCATGGGGCAGGACACTGTCCCATTTGATAATTAATGCACGGCCGTTGACGAAATTGAAAAGATTTCGTCTGACATTTTCGCAGCAAAAAATGCTGATGGATTAACCTCATGGTCTCTCTTACTGCCTGAGCTGAAGAGAAAGGACCAAAGTAGAGAGACTTGTCTTTTTTAACTCTTCTTACCAGCGATAGTCTGGGGAACTGCTCTTCTATAGTAAGCTTCAAATAAGGATAATTTTTATCATCTTTTAAGATGACATTATAACGTGGTCGATGTCTTTTGATTAAAGTACTCTCCAAAATCAGAGCTTCTTTCTCTGTATCGGTAACAATGTGTTCTATATCTGCAATCTGAGACACCATCGAATGGATTTTGGCAGGAGAGGAAGAATTGTGTTGGAAATAAGATTTTACTCTGTTTCTTAAAACCTTGGCTTTTCCCACATAAATAATGTTACTTTTTTTGTTTTTCAGCAGGTATACACCTGTTGTTCTGGGTAAAATATCTATCTTCTTTTTTAAGGAGTTATCCATTCTATATGACACAAGCTGGCAAAATTTATCTATTTTTCCTATACGCTTCAATGTGCTTGTTTTACCATAAAGATGCTAAATAATCAATATTATGAGTATATTATGATTAATCAAAAGGAGCAATTGCTTCTGGATTACCGTTCTTCTGTAAACAAGAGAATGGAAAATTCCTCTGTCCTAACATACACAGTGGTTATTTTTTGTAACTGAATAGTCACTTAGTTTTTTATATAAATTCAGGCGGCACAAAACAGCACTTTAACCTTTACATGCCCCTGCACTTTTACTACTATTACCTCTGATGAATTGCAAAAAAGTTAAATGCTCCCCCTCCCCTTAATACCCTCCCACCAAGGGAGGGGACAATAGAATCTTAATGAGAGCATCACTTTTAGATCACGGATAATAAAGGAGTTCCTCTGATGATTGAAGAAAAATTAAAAAGGGTGGCATTAAAGGCGGTTAAAGAAGGGGGGGCTATCCTTATGCAACACTTTGGCAAGGTTAAGTCTATTGATTATAAAGGAGTAATCAATCTGGTAACCGAAGCAGATCGGCAATCAGAACAAAGAATAATAAGCATCATAAAAGACAAGTATCCTGATCACCGTATCCTTGCTGAGGAAACAGGTGACAGCGGAGAATCCTCTCCTTTTAAGTGGATTATCGACCCACTTGATGGCACGACCAACTATGCTCATACATACCCCTGTTTTTGTGTTTCACTTGCCATCGAACATGAGGGAGAGTTAATCTACGGCATAGTATATGATCCCGTAAGAGAGGAGCTTTTCATTGCAGAAAAAGGGAAAGGATCATATCTAAATGGGAAGATGATCAAGGTGTCACCTACCGATGAGTTAAACCACAGCCTGCTCTGCACAGGTTTTCCCTACGATGTAAGGGATGACATAGGAAGTAACATTTTAAACTTCCGTAACTTCCTGGCGAAATCCCAGGCAGTAAGAAGAGACGGCTCTGCAGCACTTGATCTTTGCTATGTTGCTGCAGGGAGATTTGACGGATTCTGGGAACAAAAGCTCTTCCCCTGGGACATTGCAGCAGGAAGTTTGCTTATAACAGAAGCAGGCGGTAAACTAAGCAATTTTAAAGGCGAAAAATCCAGTATTTATGCTGCAGAAATAGTAGCCAGCAACGGAATCATTCACCACCAGATGATTGATGTATTAAAAACATAAAAAAAAATCAATTTGATTTCTGTGAGGAAATTTTTTAGAATATTCATAAAATTAATAAAGTTTTTTTCGTACTTATACGATTATAATACACATAACAATAATCATTGCTATCAATCAGTCATCCCTTACTTAGGGAGAGTTGAACTTAGTTTAAGCAGTTGGTTCAATAAATGTTACGTGTTTAAAACATTTTAAACATTAACATTCCATACACACAACCCGTTACTAGCATCTCTCAACGCAAATAATTTTAACTTCAAAATGTTATAGCATTACCGAGACCTTCATGGAGCTATCAGTTTTAAAAAAAACATATACTTGTATCATCTTCATAATACTGGGATTTTCTGTATCGTGCCTGCCATACCTTGCCAGAGCAGATATCTACAGCTATGTCGACAAAAATGGCACTATACATTTCACCAATCTCCCTACCAGTAATAGATACCAATTGTTCAGAAAGGATAAGAGGAGTACCAGGCATAGTAACAACAAACGCTATGATCAGCTCATCAGAGAGATTTCCCAAAGGCACAATATTAACCCTGCTCTGGTTAAAGCAGTAATAAAAGCCGAGTCCGATTTTGATCCCAATGCAGTTTCTAAAAAGGGGGCCCGGGGCTTGATGCAACTTATGCCGAAAACTCTTAAAGACCTAAAAGTATCTGACCCCTTTCATCCCAGAGAAAACATCAATGGAGGAGTTAGATTTTTAAAGCGACTGTTAAAGCGATTCAATAACAACCTCACCCTAACCCTGGCTGCCTATAATGCCGGAGCAAAAACTGTTGAGAGATACGATGATATCCCCCCCTATCAGGAAACTCAACTCTATGTTAAAAAGGTCCTCAATTATTTTGATCGTTATCGCCAGGAACTCTAACACTTCCAGAAGCAAATGACTACCCGCAAAGCGGGTAGCTTTGTTTTATGGCCAAAGGCCGTGAAACAAAATAGGTAAGAAAGTGACTATAGTTTCCTTTTGCATCCCCGAGCGAAGTTCTGGGTTTAAAACAAACAAGAAGAAAAACCATGTCAGAAATACTCGTTAATGTAACCAGGGGAAATGCGATCGAAAGCATCCACCGTGGTCACATTGTAGTAGTAAATTCCAAAGGAGACATCCTCTATCAATTAGGTAATCCTGATTTTAACATCTGTTTGAGAAGTTGCGCCAAGCCGCTTCAAGCCCTGCCTGTAATTACCACAGGGGCTGCAGACACATTCAGTTTTACACCTGCCGAGCTTGCTGTTATGAGTGGCTCCTTGAATGGACAGGATTTTCAGGTCAATACCATAAAGTCCATCTTGAATAAAATCGGCCTTGACGAGAGAGCCTTGCAATGTGGAGTTCATCGTCCATCACATCGAGCAACGGCTAAGAAATTACAGGAAGAGGGAAGAAAACCATCTCCCCTGCACAATAATTGCGCCGGCAAGCACACTGCCATGCTAGCTCTCTGCGTTCATCATGGATGGTCACTGGATAATTACATCAGCAAGGAACATCCCGTACAGCAACTCATAGTGAAAACTGTCTCTTCCATGACAGAGGTACCCATTGAAAAGGTTGGAATAGGAATAGACGGCTGTGGTGTACCGGTATTTTTCCTCCCCCTTAAAAACCTTGCTATATCTTATGCTAAACTAACATACACCTCTGATCAAGATATCCATCGACTGATGGAAGCAATCCTATCCCACCCCGAAATGATTGCAGGTGATGGAAGAATTTGTACCGACATCATGAGAGTTTCAGGCAAGAAGGTATTCGCTAAAACTGGGGCTGAAGGGGGGTATGCTATGAGTCTAATGGAAAAAGGATGGGGTGTAGCCATAAAGATTGAAGATGGAAACAATAGGGCAATGCAGCCTGTTATCATTGAGGCCTTAAGGCAATTAGATATCATAACCAAAAAAGAAGAAGACAAACTCCAAACATATCACCATCCTGTTATTAAAAATCATCGAAAGGAAACCGTTGGTAGTATTGAGACACAATTCAGTTTGACCAATTAGTAGTACATTATCAAAATAACATTATCTCTGTCATTGCGAGGTTGCTGAAGGCAACCAAAGCAATCCCCTAAAATGCCTCGGATCAGGTTATGCAATTTCACTTAATCCTAAATATTTAGAGATTGCTTCACTACTACTTGTAATGACAAATTAGAAAATGCTGCCTGCCTATGTCAAAAAAATATAAAAAATAGCTAGAAATAATTATAAATATAATATATTATAGTATCAAAAGATGTTCCATAAAAATAATGTCTCATCTATTTTTGAAAGGAGGATGATATCAATGATGGAAGAACGGGATGAAAGGAATGAATCAAGGTCTTTACTCATTTTTTTAGCCGGAGGCTTGATTGGTGCAGGAATATCACTGGTCTATGCTCCCTTGAGCGGTGAAAAAACCCGTCAATACCTAAGGATTCAAACCAAAAAAGCAAAAAGAAAGGCTCGACATTTAACCGAAAGTACCAGAGAAAACATCGATCACTTGATAAGTGAGATTAAGGAAACAACAGACAAGGTTATCGAAGAGGGTATGGAACTAACCAAGGAAAAGAAAGCTGAAATTTTAGCTGCTATCGAAGCAGGGAAAAAGGCAATGGAGGAAGAGAGAAGAAAGATAGAAAGGCATAAAACTGATTGAAGTTAAAAAGACAGCAACATTAGAGCTACGCCCTTCGCATAAAGCAATATGGAAAAGATCAAGGTCATGGTTAAAAAATCTCCAGGGAATGAGGATATTCCTCTACCACGCTACATGTCCCCAAACGCAGCAGGCATGGATCTTTATGCTGCCGTAAAAAAAGATACCACACTTAAACCTGGAGAAATCAAGCTTATCTCAACGGGAATTACTATTGCTCTCCCACCCGGTTTTGAAGCACAAATTCGCCCCAGAAGTGGACTAGCGATAAAACATGGGATAAGTATCCCCAATACACCAGGAACTATAGATGCAGATTATCGGGGAGAAGTGAAAATTATACTGATCAACTTAGGAGAAAGCCCATTTACAGTAAAAAGGGGAGATCGCATTGCTCAGATGATCATTAATAAAGTCTATCAAGCTCATTTAGAACTATCCACAGAATTACCCTCCACTAAAAGGAATGAAGGAGGTTTTGGACATACAGGAACATAATCCCAGAATTTGCAGTAGCCATCTACTACGG
>CBDTTR010000126.1:0-6341 GCA_965363405.1 uncultured bacterium
GTCTCCGTGAAACGGTTTTCAAGACCGCCGCCTTCAACCACTCGGCCATCCCTCCGCACTCATAACAGCCTAATGTTCTACAACACAACTCGCAACTATTCAGATTTCGTATTATATAACCTCTTTTAGCACCTTTGTCAACAATCCATGTCAAAAAGCAAAAAGTGATATCGTCATACTCTTAAGCAGATTGATAAATTCGCAAAACTTTTTAGAAGTTGTCAGGGTCCATATCCTTAAAGCCATCCTTTAGCTCCAAATAAACTTCACAATCCAGTTTGAAGAAGCTGATGCTTTTATGGGATCAGAATTTACTACAGAAGATGTATCCACCAGGAGGTGGGAAGACAAAACCTACACAATGGTGGGGAAGAAGAAGTTTCTCGGACACTATTCTTTTTTCGCTGACACAACGTACTATGAAAATGTTGATTGTTATGTAATAGAAGGAAAGCCCACAAAAAAAGATTGGTACTATAGCAAGCGAATTATGTGGTTGCATAAGGACTTTGGTTGGCTCATTTGTGATGAGGTCTATGATGTGGCTGGAAAGAAAAGCAAGAACTTTATAAAGACCTATGAAATCCGGGACAATGGTTGCCTACCTCAAATTTTTCTCACAGTTGAAGATCAGACCACCCATCACAAAATCGTTGTTGGATTTAACGAAAAACATATCATTTTTAATACTGGCATAAATGAAAGTTTCTTTTCGGAAAAAACTCTCATGCGATCAAAATGGTAAAGTAAAAGTATTTACTTATCTGAATCGTATATATGTCGTGACACCTGTTCACCTTATTCAAGTTCTGACTCTTGTGCCATTAAACGAACCCACTCTACCGCATTCTTATTAATTGCCAGGAAACCAATATGGATTTCGGAAGTCTTTGTCTCTTCTTTTGTATCAGTAAGTGCGATAAATTGTCTTTCATCATTTATCACACTGCTCAATCTATAAAGGTGTGCCGGAATAAAGATATCACCATAATATGTTTTGTCCCGTGTTTTTAGCCGAACTTTAACAAACCTCCCCTCCCCTTCTTTTGGTAAACCGGATAAATTTGTATGGCAGTATCTACAGATAATCGCCTCTAATTTTATTGACTCTGCACAATAGGGACATTGCTTCATGGTTTCCATAGCATTTACCTAAATCAATTATCAAACAGGGATTTCTGACTGGTACCTTTCGCAATCTCCCGTGCTTCAATGAGTTTTAACTCTTTATTCCATCGAGTGTCCATCTTTCTACTGGAGTCGCTAATCTGAAAGCATTTAAAGTAAGCAATACAAGAAATATAGGCATTTTTTTGATCGCGTCCCACTTTCAATGGATAGACATTAGGCAATTCTTCATTGGTTGGTTTAATCCCTACGATGCCTTTGTCCGGATCATAAAATAATTGTGCGAACTTGAATCCCTTGAGAAAATCTGTATAACAGCGCTGGGAGAAAACAATCCTCCCACCCTTATTTATGGAAACCGTCGGTTTGTCTAAATTCCTTGTCTTTTTTGCAGTAAACTCAATGAATGGCATGATATTATACCCTAGAACATATTAGCAGATATTTTGAATAGTGTGAAGATATTTTAAAATCTCCTTCAAAATTCTAGTAATCATATCTTATTCTCAGCGTTTTTGGTAATCACTGTTGTTCCACCCATATATGGTCTTAAAACCTCAGGGATGGTAACACTTCCATCTTCTTGTTGATAATTTTCAAGGATTGCCACTACCGTCCTGCCCACAGCCAGGCCCGAACCATTTAAGGTGTGAACATAATCCGACTTTTCTTTTACTCCAGTTTTATACCGAATGTTTGCTCTTCGAGCTTGGAAGTCTTCAAAGTTACTGCAGGAAGAGATTTCACGAAAAGTTTCCTGCCCCGGAAGCCACACTTCGATGTCATAGGTTTTAGCTGCTGAGAAACCAAGGTCTCCCGTACACAAGCTAACCACCCTGTAGGGAATCTTCAATCTCTTTAACACCTCTTCCGCATCAAGAAGGAGTTTCTCCAACTCATCATAAGAAGTTTCAGGGGTAGTGAATTTAACCAACTCTACCTTGTTGAATTGATGTTGCCTGATTAATCCTCTCGTTTCTCTTCCATAAGAACCAGCCTCTTTTCGAAAACAGGGAGTGTAAGCAGCGTAATACAGCGGGAGGACATCGGCAGGAAGAATCTCGTTTCGATGAATGTTGGTTACGGGAACTTCAGCAGTTGGAACCAGATAATAATCCAAATTATCCAGTTTAAAAAGATCATCTTCAAATTTGGGGAGCTGGCCAGTACCAGTCATGCTCTCCCTATTAACAATAAACGGGGGGAGCACCTCCACATAGTGGTGTTCTCCTGTATGTAAATCAAGCATAAAGTTGATGAGCGCTCGTTCTATTTTAGCACCTAAATCACGGTACAGAACAAATCTAGCCCCTGTTATTTTAGCCGCTCGATCAAAATCCAGAATCCTCAAGTCTTCCCCGATTTCCCAGTGAGATTTCGGTTTGAAGGAAAACCGGGGTATTTCACCACACTTCTTTATTTCGGGATTTTCCTCGCTGCTTTTTCCCACAGCAACCGATGAATGAGGAATATTAGGAATGATAAGCATCAGCTCTTTTAGAGCAGTTTCTTTATTCTGTAGTTGACTATCCAATTCCTTTATGTGTTGAGACAATACTCGCATATTCTCTATCTCTTGAGAAGCATCTTTTTTCTCTCTCTTCAACTGGGATATCTTCTCAGAAACTGTATTTTTCTGATATCTTAAACTTTCCACCTCATTTAGCAGTTCTCTCCTGGAAATGTCGAGATCAAGGAAGTTTTCCCAATTTACTTCAACACCCCTTTGTTCTATTTTTTCTCTTACTTCATCTATATGATCACGGAGATATTTAAAATCCAGCATAAAACTTCTCGCTATTTCTACAATTTAGTGAAGTTAAAAGTGTTTTTTAGTGTTATTAAAAAATTCCCTCGTTCATGGAATGATGGAGTAAAAGTAACTTAAGCGTTAAGTGAACTAAAGTGCCTAAAGTTTTTGACTTTAGCTCATTTTAGACACTTGTAACTTCAAACTTGTTCTTGTCCATTATTCCCTGGCCCAGACCGAATTTTATAGAATTTGTTTCGCATCCTTGATTGCGAAATAAAGACAATACTAACATTTTCAAATGAGTCGCACCAGGCCGGGCCATTTTCTTTAGTAAAACTCAAGTTATGTTCTTAATTAACATCTCAAGTAACTTGCGTCAATAAATATTTAACCTATTTGCTCGCGGGAGTGAATTGAGACAAGTTTTGACTGCAACGGTGAAGTTTATGGCTGTTTTTTATTGATTAGTTATACAATTATGATAATGATATCACAATTAAGCAAACAAGCATTAGAGTTGTCTTAAGGTTAATAAAAGAGCGAAATCAAGATGGGAAGAAAGAGAAATATACATGGCATACTGGGACTCTTCATTCTGGTCGTTTCTGAAATCCTAATGTTCAAGGGAGCAGAACCTTTTGCTTCCTGGTTTTACTATTTTGCCTGGTGGTCATACATTCTCATCGTGGACAGCATTATCTACAAGATAAAGAAAAACTCTCTTATTATGAATAGAACAGGAGAGTTATTTCTGATGCTTTTCTGGTCTGTTTTTATTTGGACCTTTTTTGAAGCTGTAAACCTGATCATGAAAAACTGGTATTATGTTAATGTAGTACCCATCTTCGTCGTTCGGTGGCTGGGTTACGGAGTTGCCTATGCTACGGTACTGCCAGGCCTCTTTGAGACGACGGAACTGTTAGAATCTCTGGGGCTATTTAAAGATAGCAGTGTTAAGCCTGTTTCAGTAAATAAACTTTGGACAATAAGTTTTTTGGTTCTGGGAATAGCATGTTTTTCAGGAGTTTTCTTCTATCCAAAATTCTGCTTTCCTCTCATATGGGGAAGCTTTATTTTTTTGCTTGAACCCATCAACTATCGATGGGGAGGAAAATCCATTCTAAGAGATTGGGGAAAGGGAAGTCTGAGAAAGTTTTACCTGCTGTTAACAGCAGGTTGTATTTGTGGCATTCTATGGGAATTCTGGAATTTCTGGGCTACTACCAAATGGATCTATACTGTTCCATTTTTTGAGGAACTTAAGTTGTTTGAAATGCCTGTATTAGGATTTTTCGGTTTTCCACCTTTTGCGGTAGAATGTTATGTAATCTATAACTTCATCAGTTTGTTCCGTCATCAAAGAGGCTGGGAAGAAGATAATTATAGACTAAACCAAGGGAAAAGTGTAAAACATTTATGGGTTTGGTGCAGTTCTCTGGTTGCGGTAGGCTTTTGCTTATGCACTTTTAAGGCTATGGATGAAAAGACCGTTAATTCATATTGGCCTGATTTAAGAGAATTGCAGATGATAGGTCCTGAAGTTGTTCTAAACCTTACATCCCTTGGTATAGGAACTCCTAAAGAACTACTTGCAAAGACAGAAAGTGAAAAGGGAAAGAAAGAGCTGGTTATAAAGCTCAATCTTTCCGAAAGTAACATTGCTAAATGGATTAATCTGTCAAAACTGGCTGAACTTAAGGGGATGGGAACACTCAATGCAAACCTGCTCAATAAGACAGGCATAGAAAACATCACAGACCTTGCTAAACAGAATCCGGCAACGCTCTATGATAAACTTTTAGCCTTAAAAAAGAACGACCTGCAATATATACCTCGAGAGGCAATCATCAGAGTCTGGGTGAGAGAGGCTGAGAGACAGGTAAGAGATTATAAAGAATAAATCAAACACAATCAATCCCTATGAAAAAATTAAACAGATATTTCATACTACCTCTCTCTACTTCTTTTTTTAACACCACCCAATGGATATCTTTATCAATAAAAGATTTTTATAGGAATCGGTGCATCCTCTGGGCAGCAGCACTGACCTATACAACGGTCTTTGCCTTAATTCCACTGTTAGCAGTAACCTTTTCTCTATTCCATGCCTTCGGTGGACTTAAGGAACTGGAAGAAAAAATACGACCTCTGATCTTAAAAGTGCTGGTACCGGGTGCGCAGGAAAAACTTATTACCACTATTGACAGTTTAATTGAGCGCCTCAATGCCGGAGCTATCGGGGCGGTAGGAACGGTGCTGGTATTCCTGGCGGCAATCTTTCTGATTGGTCAGCTTGAGATGATCTTAAACGAAATATGGGGGCTTAAAAAGCACAGACCCTTCTTTTACCGATTGGCTCTCTATTGGACAGCCATTACCGTTGGTCCCCCCTTGCTGGCTCTTTCCATAGGAATACCTGCAACCTTGAGCAGTTATCAGGCCGTCAGCTGGTTAGAAAACTACATTAACCTGGATTTCTTCACCTTCTTGCCTTATATACTCATCTGGTGTGCCTTCACCGGACTTTATACCTTCATGCCTAATACTAAAGTCAGGTTTTTACCTGCTGCAATAGGTGGAATTATGGGAGGCACCATTTGGCAAATTGCAGGCATAGGCTTTACTCTTTATACTTCCAGAGTACTTGTCTACTCAAAAATCTATGGGTCTCTTGGGGTTATCCCTCTTTTCTTCCTCTGGCTTTTTATCAGTTGGTCTGTTTTCCTTCTAGGAGCAGAGCTCTCATTTACCTTCCAAAATTTCCGGCTTTTACGAAACGGATTGAAAGTCCATTCACCCAGTTACAAGGAGAGAGAATATTTATCTCTGCGTATTCTGATTGCTATAGGAAAGAACTTCCTTGCTGAAAAAAATCCGCTAACATTTAAGGGAATAGCCAAACAACTAAACTTACCCCTTCATCTTACGAAGGAGCTCATTTCTTCACTTTTAGACAGTAATCTCTTAATTGAATTAGACGGATACGAACAAGAGGCATATATTCCTGCAAGGAGTTTAAACGCTATAAGGATGAGTGACGTAATATGTACAGTAAAAGGTAATCAAAGACTTTCGACTGAAAGTGGAGAAGATAAAATCATTTTGGAATTATTAACTTCCGGCGATAAAAAATTAGAAGAATTCTCTGGCAATAAAAACTTACGAGAAATCTTAGATGACCTTGAACGACTGAAGAAACAAAAGACTCATTAAAGCCACAGGATTACGCAGTTTCCCTTTCCAGCATCTTGTAATTGATGCAAAATCTGGGTTTAACCTTTCTCTTCTCTCTTTTAAAAGAGATCCAACATCAATGCTTTCTTTTTTTAAAGCTAAAGAGTGATCTTCTCTACTGTACAAACCCAACAAAAATCTTGTCAGGGATTGAATCATTTACATAAGCTGTAATGTTACTGCACTCACTCAATCTTATGGAAGCAGTAATAAAGAGTACCCCCAT
>CBDTTR010000127.1:0-6340 GCA_965363405.1 uncultured bacterium
ATGCAGGATTTTTCTCTCCATATTTTGGATATAGCTGAGAATTCCATTGGCGCGGGCGCAAAACGGATTGAAATAAAAATAGTGGAAGATATTAAAAAAGATGTGCTCACCATTGAGATCAAAGATGATGGAAAGGGTATGAGCCAGGAGATGGTGAGCAAGGTTCTCGATCCCTTTGTAACAACTCGTACAACCAGGAGAGTGGGGCTGGGATTATCACTATTTGCTCAGGCAGCCAGGGATTGTAATGGTGAGGTACATATAGAATCTGAGCTTAATAAAGGAACCAGACTGGTGGGGACTTTTCAGTTAAGCCATATTGACCTAAAACCCTGGGGCAGTATGGTGGATACCTTGAGTACACTTATTGTTGGCAATCCTGAAATAGACTTTTTTTACCAGCACCAGAAAAATGGCTTTGAATATACCCTGGATACAGTGATGGTTAAAAAAGAGTTGGGGGAGGTGCCTATTTTTAATCCAGAGGTTATTAAGGTGCTGAGAGATGATTTTAAGGACAACTTAAATCAGATTGGTATAGATTGAATTTCAGCTAAAAAAAGTTACAGGTTATGGGGTTTATGTTAAGAAAGGAGGGAAATTGTAGAAACCGGTAACGCGAGCATAGAAAAAATCCTTCCGTTGTTTCTAACGGGGTGAATCTGCAGAAATCTGTGTCCATAATTATATATAGATAGACAAATTGTGAAAAAGTGATATTTATTATAAGTTAACAAGCTAATTGACACTTCTTAGTGATGATTTATGAACCTCATAGAAAGAGCAAGACTCAAAGCCCCTTTTTCTCTAAGAACTAAATTAATCGTAAGTTTCATTGTGATTATCCTGGTAGGGGGGCTGGGTACAACCTTCATTGGAACAAGGTTGGTTGCTACTACCTTGATAGAACAGGCACAGAGAAAGGTAAAGCACGATCTTGCCTCTGCCTGGATGGTGTACAATGAAAGATTAAAAGAGATCGAATCGGTTGTGCGTTTAACTTCACAAAGGTTTTTTCTCAAGGAAGGAATTGTATTAGATGACAAAGATATGCTCAAAAGAGAGCTTGAACGATTGAGGCTAGAGAATGACTTAGATATACTAACTCTAACCGATACTAAGGGGAAGGTACTGATCAGAACACGAAGCCCCTTTACGGTAGGAGATGATCAATCCCAGGATGAAATCATTAGCTTAGCTTTACAAAATAAGATTATTGCTTCTACCCAAGTCCTTCCCAGGAAGGAGCTGATGAAAGAGGGTGAAAAGTTGGTGATACAAGCCTCTATGAAAATTATTCTAACTCCTAAGGCCAAGCCTAAGAGAAAATCTGAAGAGACCTCAGGAATGATGCTAAAAGCAGCTGCTCCGATAGTAGCTCAAGATGGCAGCCTTTTGGGGGTTTTATATGGAGGGAGTTTGATTAACCGGAATTATTTTATTGTTGATAGGATTAAAGAGATTGTTTTTAAGGGGGAGAAACATAAAGGGAAAGATACGGGAACCGCAACTATCTTCCAGGGAGATTTGAGGATTTCAACCAATGTGAAAACGGAAAAAGACCAAAGGGCCATTGGAACCAGGGTATCAGAGGAGGTGGGTAAGGATGTGTTAGAGGATGGGAGGGAGTGGGTTGATCGAGCTTTTGTCGTCAATGATTGGTATATCACTGCCTATCAACCCATAAAGAGTATTAAAGGAGGAATCATCGGAATTCTCTATGTAGGAATGCTTGAGGCACCTTACATTGAAATCAGAAACAAGGTGGTTCTTTCCTTTTTTGGCATTGCCCTTTTGTGCCTGTTTCTTGTGTTGATTATGTATTATTTCATTACGGCGGGCATTACAAATCCCTTGCGGGATATGGTTGTGGCTACGGAAAAAATTGCCCAGGGAGATCTTTCTCACGAGATGAAAGTTCAGTCAAGGGATGAAATTGGTCATTTGGCACTATCGTTTAACCAAATGGTAAAGAATTTAAAAAATGCCCATCAAGAGCTTAAGGAGTGGGGTAAAACCCTGGAAAAAAGAGTTGCTGAGAGGACAGAGGAACTACGAAAAGCACAGTATCAACTAATCCAATCTGAGAAACTTGCATCGCTCGGGAAGCTTGCTGCCGTGGTTGCCCATGAGATCAATAACCCTTTAGCGGGTATTTTAACCTATATCAAACTTCTCTTAAGGATAATGAAGAGAGAACCGTTTCCTCTGGATAGAATTACAGAAATGGGGAATTATTTATCCATGATGGACACAGAAATGGGACGGGTAACTCGAATCGTAAAAGATCTTTTAACCTTTTCCCGTCAATCAAAACCTGAAATTGAAAACGCAAATATAAATAACATATTAGAGAAAAGTCTCTCCTTGTTGGAAAATAAGCTTAAACTTCAAAATATAAAATTACATTCCATGCTCGATTCGACGTTGCCTTTGGTACCTTGTGATTTCTCTCAGATTCAACAGACACTCATGAATATCATCATCAATGGTGCGGAGGCCATGCCTCAAGGAGGTGAATTAACAGTTAAGAGCTGTCATTTGCCGGAGGAAGGGTTTGTTAAAATTGAGATTAGTGATACCGGTACAGGCATTTCCGAAGAACATATAACAAAGATTTTCGACCCCTTTTTTTCAACCAAAGAATCAGGAAAGGGGGTAGGGCTGGGTCTTTCCATTGTGTATGGGATTATCAATGAGCACAAAGGCTCTATTGTGGTGAGAAGCAAGTTGGGAAAAGGGGCAACGTTTGTTGTTAAATTGCCTACGGTAGTGAAGGATGAACGGGAGAGACAAAAGGATGTGTCAGAAACGATGTAATTTTGTTTTTATATAATAGGATTTGGGGAGGGGATATTAATGAGTAGAGAAGTGCGCATATTGGTTGTCGATGATGAATTGATTGTACGAGAATCACTTTCCAATTACTTGAGGGAAGATGGATACGAAGCCATTCCAGAAGAACGTGGCGAGGAGGCATTGAGAAAGATAGAGGCAGAAAATTGGAATATACTCTTTGTGGATTTAAAGATGCCCGGTATGGATGGTCTAGAAGTGTTGCGTCAAGCCAAGAAGATCAAGGAGGATTTACCGGTAATCATTATTACGGCCTATGCAACCATAGACTCTGCCGTGCAGGCAATGAAAGACGGGGCCTATGATTATATTGTTAAGCCTTTTGACCCTGAGGCTATCGCTCTGTTGGTTGAAAAAGTGGTTGAGCACCAGAATTTGGTAAGAGAAAACATCCTTCTTCGTGAAAGAATCGAACGAGAATATCAATTTGAAGAAATTATCGGGAAAAGTCAACCGATGCAGGAAGTCTTTGAGATGGTTAAAAATGTTGCCGAAAGCGATACGAGTGTCCTTGTGACCGGTGAGAGCGGTACGGGTAAAGAGCTGATTGCCAGGGCTATCCATTCAAATGGCCCTCGGCGTTACAACCCCTTTATCACAGCCAGTTGTGGAGCCATGCCTGAAGGCTTGCTTGAAAGTGAGCTCTTTGGTCACGAGAAAGGGGCATTTACAGGCGCTTTATATACCAGGAGGGGACGATTTGAGTTGGCGGATGGTGGTACACTCTTCCTGGATGAAATTGGGGAAATAAGTCCAAAGACCCAAGTCAATTTGTTGAGAATATTGGATGAGAAAAGTTTTATGCGGGTTGGAGGAATGGAGCAAATTACCGTGGATGTGCGAGTTGTTTCAGCCACCAACAGGGACTTAAAAAAAGCGATTCGGGAAGGGGCATTCCGAGAGGATTTGTTTTATCGATTGAATGTTGTTTCCATACAACTTCCTCCGTTAAGGGAAAGGAAGGAAGATATTCCACTTTTGGCAAATCATTTTTTGGGTAAATTTAGAGCGCAGACCAACAAAAGGATCGAGCGCATTTCAGCTCGAGCAATGGAGTTGATGATGGAACATAGCTGGCCTGGTAATGTGAGGGAGCTTGAGAATGCGATTGAAAGAGCAGTGGTTGTGGGGAAAAAGAGTGAAGTTATACCTGAGGATTTACCCTTTTTTAAACCAGGCACGCCAGAGAAGACCGGAGTTAAGGCACTGCGTGAACGGGAAAGAATTCATATACTACAAACACTTGATGAGAATGGATGGAATATCAGCAAAACGGCTGAGGATTTGGAAATCGATCGGGTGACACTTTACAATAAGATAAAGAAGTATAATTTAGAGAAAGGGAGAACGGATACAAACTCCAACTCAGATGGATGAAGAAAAAGATTCTAGATATTGTACCAATTGGCAAGGTAAATGATACCATTCTTCACAGGCTTTCTATAACCATTAATCGTTGTTTCGGTTATCCTTGCCGAAACAATGAAGAGTGGGAGATTCCTGCTTATGCCTATAATCCAGATAGAAAGCAATACTACTCCACACTGATTCTAAAAGAGTTGTGCGAAAGGGTTAAGCATGATTCGATAAGAACAATTGGTGTAACCAACCTTGATCTGTATATTCCTATCTTTACCTATGTTTTTGGAGAAGCGCAGCTGGGAAGTCATTGTGCTATTATTTCGCTTAATCGTTTGAGGCAGGAGTTTTATGGTTTACCCCCAGATGGGAAACTTTTTTTCTCCCGCATAGAAAAGGAAGCGATTCATGAATTGGCCCATACCTTTGGATTGATTCATTGCTATGATGTCAATTGTATTATGCACGCCTCATATTCTATAGCAGATACTGATGTCAAATCCGATCAATTCTGTAAACTGTGTAATCACAAACTGACATTTAGGCTTGAAGAGTTGATGGAACTGTTATAGGGACATTTAGTTGTATATTTTTTCAACAACCACTGTAAAGAATAACCACATACGAATAAGTTATTAAAAAACAATTGCTTAATCAGATATTCCAGTTGTGGGTGTTGAAATATTCAACAGTTTGCTTTAGAAAGGGCAATCTGATTTAGCACCTATCATCTAGGGGGTTATGGAAAAATGCTTTATTTTTTGACCATTTGAGCACTTCAAATGGTTTTTTTTTATAAATGTTACAATTGGCACATGATTTGCTGATTATATGGGTAAAAGAATGGATGATATAATTTAACAAAAAATGTAAAGGGAGGTAATAACCATGGCTGAAAAGCAAGATAAAAATATAAGATTGATTCCCGCAGGGGAGAGAAAATGTATCTGGATGGAAGCAGGTGCCGTTTCCTACAAGTTATGCACGAATAATTATAGTTGCAGTAGTTGTCAGTTTGATCATGCAATGACAGAGAGGGCAAGAAAGGATCAAGACGTAGGAAAGGTGATTGGCTTTCCAAAAGATACCAGGAAAAAGGAGGCCACAACCTGGGTAAATGAATTTAAGAAATTGCCTGCTCGCCAAAGAAAGTGCCGGTATATGGTTACGGGTGAAGTTGCCTATAAGATTTGTCCGAATGCCTTTCGGTGTGGGGAATGTTCTTATGATCAAATGATGCAGGATAGGATTCCACCCGCAGTAATACCTGCAACCCTAAAGAAGGTGGCAGGATATGTTCAGCCGGACAACTATTATTTCCATCGAGGACATTCCTGGACTCATATGGAATATGGTGGAAGGATACGGGTAGGTATGGATGATTTTGCTCAAAGGTTGGTTGGTAGTTTAAAGGAAATTAAACTTCCTAAAGTAGGGGATAAACTTTTCCAAGGGTCTGTGGGGTGGACCATTACTCGCGATTCAAGCAAGGCAAAAGTTCTATCACCTGTGGATGGGATTATAACAGCGATTAATCCAGAAGTTGAGAAGGACCCTACGCTGATTAACCAAGACCCTTATGGTAGTGGGTGGATCTACATGATTGAACCATTGAATCTCAGAAAGAATTTAAAAGATCTCTTATATGGAGAAGATGCCAATGCCTGGTTGGAAGATGAAGCAAATCGCATGCTCAAGCGAATTGAGACTGAGATTGGTGCTACGGCTCATGATGGTGGGGGGCCAGTAAGTGATATATACGGAAGTCTTGATGGAGAGGAATGGTCGTCATTTGTAAATGAGTTCTTGCTAACCAAGTAAAGATATTACCGCAAATCCAAAAAACAGTTTTAAAGAAGGGGTAGTTATAATAAGCTACCCCTTTTTTTTACCTGTAGTTTCGACATTCTCATTTCCTCAATAACCATTTAATAACGTTAAGTTTTTCCTTATTATCTATAAAGCAAGAAAAATCTTGACATAGAAATATCATTATGCTAGTGAATGAATGGTCATTCATTCTTGAGGGAGGATTTTTTCAATGGCAGGTGAATCATCGGTTAAAAGAAATGTTGTAGAAAAAGAGATAACACCGGAGGAATGGGGGAAAATAGATCAGATTATT
>CBDTTR010000128.1:0-6304 GCA_965363405.1 uncultured bacterium
ATTTGCTTGAACAAAAATTAGAGATACTAAAGAAAATTGACCTTGTCTATGAGCAGCAACTTTTTGAGACAAAGCGGTCTTTTGATCTTATGCAGACTCTCGAACAACTGAGGGAGGAATTATCTGCTATTGTAGTCCAAAGAACTATGCCTGAACCTCCCTACTCTTTCTTTCTTTCTTTCTTTTAGATGAACAGAAAGAGAAACTCATACTTTTGGAAGAGCGGAGGGGGTCTATTGCAGAAACTGTTAAGAGCGCTGAAGACTCTTTTCAAGCAGCAAAAGAGAAATTGAAAACAGGAGAGCAAAATCTCCGACGTATGAAAGAGGAACTTGAAGTGGCAAAGAAAGCAGTCATGACTTTCCCTGCTTTCATAATAGCTGAATTGTCTAATCGCTTTGCTGGTGAGGAAGTTAATCTGAAAAAAATATCCTTAGAAAATGTAAAGCTTGAGAAAGATATCAATCACCTTAAACTTGAACTCTTAAACGATAAGATAACCTTTCTTGAGTCCCGTATCCAATTTAGCAAAGGAGAACTTCAGGATCGAATCTTTAAAATTGAAAAGGATGCAATTACACTAAAGAACAATTTAGAGAAGGCGAAGACAAAAGAAGATTTGGCCAACTCTCGCTGGCTAAATGCCAAAGAGCAGCTTGTTGATAAAACGGTATCCCCAGATGAGACAGAGAAAAAAGAAAAAGAGATTGTGAATTGGAAAGTCTGGGATGACACATACCAACTCGAAGTAGAGATCTTAGGTCAGCAAATTAAGTATCTTGATGATTCAAAGAAGATATGGCAGTACCGTTATGCGTTATTTCATAAAACCGAATCTGTTGATCTTGCTGGTTGGAAAAAAGAAACTGAGCAAACTCTCGAGCAATTGGAGAGAGAGAAGCAGTTACTGATAGCACGACAGACGGATTGCTTAAACGAAATCCTTTCTTTAGAAAAGGGACTAGAATCGGTAAAAGAGGCGTCAAAAACTACCTGGCATATTGAAGAACAACTCAAGGCTTTTAAAACCAAGGAAAACTTGTTTAAGAAAGGCCTTGAAAGCATCCAATCGACTCAAATAGAATTCCAGAAATTAAAGAAGGATATTACAATACAAGAGCAACATAAAAGCACAAAAGAGAGGCTATCTAATCTTTTAATAATCGTTCGTCAAGTCTCGCAATACGAGATAACATCGATTGAGGATCACCCTATAACAGTGGGGAAAGTCATAGTCGCTTTAGCATTGCTAATAGTGGGCTTCCTATTTTCTCACCGACTTACAGCCCAAATGGCAAAACAGCTCATTAAGCGAGTTGGTCTAAATGAGGCTGCTGCTTTTGCTTTGCAGCAGATAACACACTATCTTGTATTGGTATTGTTAGTACTCTTTGTGCTTAATTATGTACGGATACCCCTTACCTTTTTTACACTCATAGGTGGTGCTCTGGCTATTGGGGTTGGTTTTGGCAGTCAGAATATTGTTAACAATTTTTTAAGTGGCTTAATCTTAATGATGGAGCGCCCCATAAAGATCGGAGATATTGTAGAAGTTGAAAACGTTCGAGGAACTGTAGAGTGGGTTGGAGCCCGAAGTACCAGAATCAAAACCTTTGATAATCTTCGCCTGGTGGTCCCTAATAGTACTCTCCTTCAAAATAAGGTCATCAACTGGAGTCTTTCAGATGATATTGTTCGCCGGGAGATTTTAGTGGGGGTACAATATGGATCTCCTGTCAGAAAGGTGGAGAGTTTACTCCAGCAAGCTGCCAGTGAACATAGTGTAGTAGAAAAATATCCTAAACCAATTGTGCTTTTTGATGATTTTGGAGATAATGCTTTAACCTTTATGGTACTCATATGGATTAGAATGTCTAGAACTGGAATGGCTCATCTTTATATCAGTCAAGTTGAAAGTGATATTCGCTTTCGCATTGATGAACTATTTCGACAAAACGATATTGTAATAGCATTTCCCCAAAGAGATGTCCACATAGATACCCTGAAACCACTGGAGGTAAGAGTAAAACAAGAATGATGATGACGATAATCCTCAACTTTAAAGTGCTTGCTACTGGGAGTAAGATACTCATATCAACTGATTCAATCCCTTTTGTTAAATACGAAAGAGAGTTTATTTGAAGTGAAAACGAATTAACAACAGACTTCCCAGTGATACAGAAGTGTCCGTACTGGAAGGAAGTTTTAAGGAGGTTCTTTCAAAAGCTCCTCCTTCAGATCTGAATATATTTGGCTTTCCCAAAGAGGTAGGATGGGATACCATGGTGGATGAAATTGTCTGCCTGACGAATACGTCCTGTCTCTTTATTAAAGATTCCGGTGAAGAGAGCGCATTTGCCTAAAGAGGGGGTGATAGTATGTTAGCATTCATGCAAAATTGGGGGGTATGGGTTCAGTTTTTTTCACTTCTTGGTGCAGCTATAGTTTTAGGACTTTTAGTCCATTTCATTCTGTTTGGGATGCTTGAGCGAATAGCTAGGCATACACCAACGAGATTTGATGATCTCTTGGTGAAACACTGCCGCGGTCCCTCACGCATAATCATTCTTCTCACCATCCTGAGTATCTCGCTTCAACTGCTTGAAGTATCGCCGGGGATACTTGATTTTTTAAAACACTTTATTAGCTTGTGTTTTATCGCTTCCACTGCATGGTTGCTTGTTAAAATGACCTTCATCCTGGATGATTTCATTCTTAGCCAATATAAAACTGATGATTTAGATAATCTTCAAGCCAGAAAGATACATACCCAACTCCAGGTTTTTAAAAGAATAGTAATTGTTATAGTTGGCATAATAGCCCTTACAGCAATGCTCATGACTTTTGAAAAAGTTCGACAACTAGGCACCAGTATTTTAGCTTCAGCAGGTGTTATTGGTATAATTGTTGGTGTTGCTGCTCAACGTACTATCGCCACATTCATTGCTGGATTTCAGATTGCTGTTACCCAACCCATTCGTCTAGATGACGTTGTTGTTGTGGAAAATGAGTGGGGGAGGATTGAGGAAATAACCTTAACCTACGTCGTGGTGAGAATTTGGGATATGAGACGCTTAGTCTTACCAATAACTTACTTTATCGAGAAACCCTTTCAGAATTGGACACGTGTAACAGCTGATATACTAGGAACAGTTTTTGTATATGTTGACTATACCGTACCAATTCAAGCTGTGAGAGAAGAACTGCATCGTATTTTACAAAGCTCAAAACTTTGGGATGGTAAAGTCTGGGGCTTACAGATGACTAATTCCACAGAACGCACAGTAGAGCTACGAGCTCTTTTGAGTGCGCCAAATTCTTCAACTGCATGGAATTTACGGTGTGAAGTACGAGAAAAGCTCATTGAGTATGTTAGAAATAACTATCCTGACGGGCTCCCTAAAGTGAGAGCAGAGCTTAAGGATTCTAGAAAAGATGAAATTGTACCCTAAGCCATCAAATAAGGACTAGGGATCAAACATAACCTGCAGCTTAAGGCAGTACGTTACGATGGTGAAGAAAAATATTATAAGAGTAGAATCAAGGGAACTAACCATTATTCTATTTTTAATATTTCCCAGTCAAGAAGGGATGTACGGACAGAGGTGACAGAAAAAACTTTGAACTCTCTAATGATACAAATACTGGAGGATATTGACTTTTTTGCAATGAAGGATTAGCTCAAATTTATATAGTACTGTTGCGTCAGAGATAAATGGATTAAGGAATCTTTGAGGTACGGTCTGAATCATTTATTTCATTCGTCGCAGGGAAAATCAACTAAATTAAAAATCTGGACACACGGAGGCTTAAGTTAGTCTTATGACGACATGGCGAAAGTTCATGGAATAAGGAAAACCTTTTCACTGGTTGGACTGATGTTGATCTGTCAGATCATGGAAGAGCTGAGTCTCACCGAGATGGACAGTTATTAAAGAATTTCCCTATGGATGTCAAAAGAGGAGTAAATAATTGGATTGGCTCTACATGGAACGTTGGTCTCCATATGCGGTAGGGATTGGAATAGGCATTTTGAATTGCATTGCCTTTCTCTTGTCTGATAAGTATCTTGGGTGCTCAACTGCATATTCACGGACAAGCGGTATGATTGAAAAGTTATTTCGAGGAGATAAGGTGAAAGAAAAACCCTACTACAAGAAGTTTCCCCCTGTAGTTGAATGGGAGTGGATGCTCGTGTTTGGTATTGTTATAGGAGCCTTTATCTCAGCGAAGCTTTCAGGACAGTTTCAGCTTAATTGGGTACCACCCCTCTGGGCTGCTTTTTTTGGTGAAAGTGTTTGGAGTCGTTTTGTTGCTGCTTTAATTGGCGGAATACTCACAGGACTGGGAGCAAGATGGGCGGGGGGATGTACCAGTGGTCATGGAATAAGCGGAACCATGCAGCTTGCAGTGAGCAGTTGGCTTGCTGCGCTCTGTTTTTTTGTTGGGGGCATCGGTACAGCAATGATGATCTTCAGGGTACTCGTCTGATTGAGGAAATAAAATAAATGTTTACAGTTTTTCACGCACAAGGAAGATTGCAACGAACCATCGGTTTTTTTATAGGTATAGCTTTTGGGTTTTTGCTCCAAAAGGGTGGCGTTACAAAGTATGATGTAATCATCGAGCAATTGCTCTTAACGGAGTTTACGGTTATCAAAATTATGCTTTCAGCGGTCGTAACTGGTATGATTGGCGTGTACTTACTTAGGAGTATCGGGTTAGTGACATTACATCCGAAATCAGGTTCTTTTGGTGCTACAGTTGTGGGTGGACTCATTTTTGGTTTAGGATTTGGAATACTTGGTTACTGCCCCGGTACCTTAGCCGGAGCAATTGGTCAAGGGTCTCTTGATGCACTGCTTGGAGGGCTTGTGGGTATTCTCATCGGAGCTGGGATATTTGCATCACTTTACCCTCGACTTGATGTATTGGTTCTAAAAAAAGGTAGTTACGGTGAAATTACCTTGCCTCAACTATTAAGGGTTAATCCATGGATCATTATTGTCCCTGTTGCTTTGGGTATAGTGGGCTTGCTATGGTGGATGGAACAATCCGGGTTGTAATAAAAACTTCATTTTAAAGAAAGGAAGGTGATTTATTATGTAGTGGTCTTTTAACTTTGGCAAGGTATTCGGTATAAATTTTAGAATTCATGTGACTAAACTCTAGAATAGGAGGTATGAAGATGACAAAAAGAGATGACGTTTACAAATGTGAAAAGTGTGGCAATCTTATTGGAGTAATTCATGGGGCAGGAGGAGACCTTGTCTGCTGTGGGCAAAACATGGTCTTGTTAAAAGCTAATTCTACGGATGCTTCAGCAGAAAAGCATGTTCCTGTTATTACTAAAGAAGGAAGTACCGTGAAGGTAGCTGTTGGAACCGCACCACATCCTATGGAGGAAAAACACTATATTGAAGTGATAGGCGTTTTAACTGAAAATAAGCTCTACCGCGCCTATTTAAAACCGGGCGAGAGAGCTGAGGCGACATTTGAGATTGACGGTGAGATTAAGTGTGCCCGTGCATACTGCAATATCCACGGAATGTGGCAGAGCAAGTAATAACAGGGAAGCCGGAGAATTGATAACTTCAGAATCAGCGATCTGAAAGTGAAAAGACTGACAGAAATCTGCTTGTTCACTTGAGGTGAAGGACTTTAATATATGAGACTTGAGATGCTTGACACCGAGCGGTGTGTTGGGTGTCAAAATTGTATGTTTGCCTGTACACGACGGCAAGGTGAGGGTGGATTATCAAAAACCTGCATTGGGGTAAGATCTATCGGTGGGACGGAGCGAGGTTTCAAAGTGATAGTGTGCAGGGCATGTGAAAATCCTCCCCGTGTCAGGGTATGTCCAACAGGAGCGCTCATATTCTCGAAACTCCTACGCTTTTTGGTGCGTTTGACGAGGGATTTATCAGAGAAGGAGTTGAATGTGCTAAAAGAACACTTGTAAAATAGTGTAGCTTAAATGTTGTCTGAATACCGACAATCCTTCTTGGCAAGATAGTTTACTCAACACTTTTTAGGAGGCGAACACTAATGAGAAGACTCATTAAAAAAAAATCTCACAAGACAGGTCTTCCACCGGGAACACTTATTCACATAGGGACGAAAAAAGCTGAAAAGACAAAAATTACTCTTACTGACTATGACGAAGCACACTATGAAGAAAAGGAGGTTAAAACGGTTGATGAATGCTTTCCTTTTAGCGATAAGTCGACAGTTACCTGGATAAACATTGATGGGATACACGAGGTTAATGTTATTGAAAAGATTGGCAAACATTTCAACTTAC
>CBDTTR010000129.1:0-6271 GCA_965363405.1 uncultured bacterium
CGTTACATTAATAAAAGCCTCTTTTAGCTCGCTAATGATATGCAGTTTAAACATACAAACTTTTTGCAACCTCTTTAAAAATAAATACTAGCGAAGCTTCGCCTCAAACCGACGAGGCTTCGCGATACTAGATGCTTGATAGAAGATATTAAGTCGTTTTTCTTATCCAGAATCCAGTATCTCTTCGCAAAATGTATCGTTGATTAAAAATTAACTCAAATGTTTAAGTTTTTGACTTATAAAAGACGGCTAATGTTCAATACAGGAAAAACAGGGATCAATACTATTGATGCTAATACGTGCGTCAGCGATATTGGTACCTCTTAACATAGCAGGAACAACCTGCAAGTTTGAAAATGTGGCCGACTTAATTTTCCAGCGAAGCGGTCTGTTGTTTTCTCCTGTTAAAACGTAGTGAACGGTTTCCCCCCTGGGAGACTCAACGGCTGAAAGACTATCTATATTAGGTGGAATTTCAATTGCCTTCATATTGATTTCTCCTTCAGGCATTTTTTCGAGGGTTTCTCGAATAAGAGAAAGAGACTGATTCATTTCATCAAGTCTGATGGAGATGCGGGCTAAATTATCTCCTTCATCTCGATAAACTGGATTGATCTTAATGTCTTCATAGGCAGCATATGGGTGATCGATTCTTACATCTATTTTGATTCCTGATGCTCGTGCTGTGTGACCAACAACACACAATTTTTCTGCATCATTTAAGGGAATATTACTTATCATTTTCATTTGTGAGGAAAAAGACAATTCTCCCCGAAGTGTTTCAATGATAGCTTTTAGTTGCTTTTCTGTACGGTTTATCAGCTTGTTCAGGTGAGATCGATTCTCCTTTGGAATGTCTTTCCTCACTCCTCCAATTGTATTCATTCCAAAAATTATGCGATTACCTGTTAGCAACTGGGATATCTCAAGAATATATTGTTGCAGGGCACAGCACTTTACAAATAAGTGCTTGAGTCCTTCCATGTTACATAATGATGCTAGCCAGAGGGAATGGCTGTATAATCGTTCTATTTCCAGGAGCAGGGTCCTGATGAATTTGGCCCTTAAAGGGACTTCTATATGAGCCGCCGCTTCTATAGCTTGGCAATAACAGGTGCTGTGAGAAAAGCCACAACAGGCACAAATCCTCTCTGCTGCAAAGGTGATCTGGTCATAGCTGAGCAGACTGTCTGCCATCTTTTCTAAACCTCTATGATTGTAAAATCCTCGATAATCAACATCAACCACCTTCTCTCCGTAGATAAACAAGTTAAAGTAAGCCGTTGTCTCATTCTGAGCATAGAAAGAACCCAGTGGCAGTAAAGTTGTACTTGCTGGTAGTGGTTTGAGACCTGGAGAAACTCCGGATGTGGAAGCTGGTTTGTAATCGAAAGCGAAATCTTTCCTCAAGGGATATTCTCCCACAGGCCAGTCATCTGCTAAAACAAGCCTTCTAAGATCTGGGTGTCCCTGACAACGGATGCCGCTCATGTCGTTAAGTTCCCTTTCTGCCCAGTTTGCTCCAGGTATGATTGGAGTAATAGAGTCGATCTGGTTTTGCTCGGGATCAATATCCATTTTGATGCAAAGAAAGATTTGATCTTGGTCTAAAGAGAAAATGTAGACAATGTTGAATTTGCCCTTATCCTTCATAAGGTCAGTTGCAAAGCAGGTTACAAACCTTCCCTTAAGCCGAGAACAAACGTGTTCTGCGAGCTCTTTTAACAAAGAGGAATCAGCCTTAATATAGATTGCTGTTGGTTTGCTACTGTCTACTGTAATTTGCTCGCCAAACGTTTCTTCGAGATTATTTATAATTTTATCCGGTAAAAGTGTTGCCATGATATCTCAGAAATTCTACAAACTGTTGAAGCTAAAAGTGTTTTTTATTGTTTATCAAGACTTGTCTAACTCAGTTTTCCCTGGTTTTTGAATGCATTGTTTTAAGAGCACGTTTTTTTCTTGTTTTGCTCATAGTCTTACCAATTTTTTCATAGACCAACGCTTTTGTTGGACAGGTAAGGACACATACAGGATCTTTCCCATTTTTTAAGCGATGGATACAAGTATCACATTTTAAAATGTTATTTTCCTCGTCTATCTGAATAACGCCAAAAGGACAAACAATAATACACAGTCTACAGCCAATGCAGCTAATCTTATGAAAAATTACTGCCCCATGAGATGTTTTTTCAAGAGCCTTTGTAGGACATACGTCTACACATGGGCTTTTCCCGCATTGGAGGCAGGATAAGGGAATAGAGTATTTGTCATTAATGGCAGTAACAAATATATGAGAAATGCCACTGTGCTCTCTTTCACATGCTGCCTCGCAGGCCCGACAGGCAATGCATCGATTTATGTCAACAGAGAGGACTTTACTGATCACTTTGTTTTCCTCCACTTCCCTTGATCTGACAGGTGGCTGCATTTAACTCCGGAAATTTTACTCTTGGATCTATGGTGCTGAGGATTTTAGCATCACCGCTGGCAGGGAAAAAGGGTATGGAGACAACTCCTGGGAGAACTCTTTCGGTAATACAGGCAGTAGCTTTTAAATGTCCTGCTTTTGTAGAAATCTTTACCTTACTTTGATTGTGTATGTGAATTGTATTGGCATCTCTGGGATTAATCTCCACAAAAAGTTCGGGAGATGTGGGCAGAGGAGGTTCAGCGTCTAAAGATGTAATAGGTGTATTATAAAAAGCGGGGGACTTTGCAAAAGTTAAACGAAAAGGATATTTTTTGGTTGGTTTTTCTACTTTCTTTTCATAAAAAACAGGGATAAATTTCCCCAGTCCATCAGGGGTATCAAAGTGTTCAGCGTATAAAATGGGAGTTCCTGGATGTTTGGGAGTGGGACAAGGCCAGATGAGACCTTCCGTTCGCTTAACTCTGGTTGCAGACATTCCTGTATAGGCAGGAATTGCTTTATTAATTTCTTTTAGGATATCTTCTGTATTGCTAAATGAAAACTGTTTTCCGAATCCCAGTTTTTCTGCGATACTGGATATCACCTGCCAATTTGGGATTGTCTGTTTCTGAGGATTGATTATCCTGGATTGTAGCTGAACACGACGTTCTGTATTGGTGTAGGTACCGGTCTTCTCTGCCCAAGATACAGCAGGGAGAACAATATCTGCTTGTTTTGCCGTTTCAGTAAGGAAAAGATCTTGAACCAGGAGAAATTCTAAGCCTTTGAGTGCCGCCTTTAGTTGATCAGCGTGAGCATATTCTTCCAAAGGATTTGATTCCATAATATAGAGTGCCTTAATTCGATGGCGCTTAATAGCCTTGGCTATTTCAGGAAACGGAAGTCCTCCTTTTGAAGGCAGTTTCTTTACGTGCCATAATTTAGCAATCCTCTTTTGTTGAATATCATCTTTTAGGCCAGCCTGTCCTGGTAGGAGATGGGGTGATACTCCCATATCATAGCTGCCTTGCACATTATTGTATTCTGAAATTGGGAAAATACCTGTTCCAGGACGGCCAAGATGACCGCATAAAAGAGCAAGATTAGCAAGGTTAATTGTACCTTTGTGATTGCCATGCTGGGGACTAAAATCGGTGCAATGAATGATTGCCGATGCACTGGAGGAGGCATAAATCTCAGCGACTTCTTTAATTTTAGCTGCAGGGATACCCGATATTTTCTCTATAAGTTTTAGTGGTTGTTTGCACATTGCTTTTTTCAAAGCTTCAAAACCGGATGTGCGTTCCTCAATAAATTGTTCGTTATATAGATGCCTTTCCAGGATGTGGGTTATCATTCCGTCGATGAGAAGTGCCTGGGTACCTGGATTTGCTTGGAGAAAATAATCGCATATTAAGAGGGAAGAAGGAACACGATGGTCTATATAGATAATCTTAGCCCCCTTAGATTTTGCTTCGAATATCCAATGGGAGACTATGGGATGATTATCTGTAAAATTTGATCCGGAAATGAGGATGCACTCTGCATTGGCAAGATCTGAAAGAGGGTTGGTCATGCAAGCATTGCCAAATGATGTGGCAAGATCAGCGATATTTAAATCGCCTTCGTAGGAAGAGGAACAATATACATTATTTGTCCCTATTATTCTGGCAAGTTTCTGAAAAAGGTAATTCTCTTCATTTGTGCAGTTAGCGGATGTTAGAAATGCCAGGGAATCAGGCCCGTATTTTTTCGCTATTTTCTGAAAATTTGATACAATAACATTAATGGCTTCATCCCAGGGGATGTTATTAAGCGTATTATCATCTTTTTTTGCTAAAGGAGAGTATATTCTGTTGGGATGGTAAATGATGTCCAAGACTGCGTTGCCCTTAAGGCACAATCCACCTTCATTCACCGGGTGTTTTTTCATGTACTCAATATTTAAAACTTTCCCCTGTTCTACTATGGTGTAAAATCCACACCCTTCAGCACAATATGGGCATATGCTCTGAACTTCATGGAAGGAAGTCATATTTGCATCACCAGATGGGAGGTTCGCTAAGCGAAGCTTAAATTAAGTTCTTCAATAAGCTTTAGAAATTGCGAGAAATATTAATCCCAGAAATTGCAGTAGCCATCTACTGCGGCTTGAAAATCCTTGCTCCAACTGCACGTTTCGCCACGGTTTTCTGCGCCTCGCTACGATACCTACTGCAAAATCTGGGATAACAAGAAGCAGCATTAGGGCGGGAACCATAATGCTGCCTTAGAATGGGATCATGGTCGCTTAACAGCTTAATTTGACCTACTAATACTAATAGGCTTTCCCCAACCCCAACATCAGTTGTCCAATAATATTCTTCGCCATTTCATTAGTTATCGGAGCGAAAATTAATTGACGAATATTTCTGAAATATCGTTGCATGTTATATTCCATCATAAAACCATAGCCAGCCAGGATTCTCATTCCCTTATCTGTTACCCTCTGCCCAACATCTGATGCCCAGTATTTACTCATGGTCGCAAGCCCGCCGGCTGCCATTAAGTCTTCTTTTGTTTTAGCTGTATCCACCTGCCAGGCAGCTTTGTAAGTAAGTAATCTTGCAGTTTCAATTTCTGTTGCCATTTCAGCTAAATAATTTTGAATAGTCATATGCTGACCTATAGGTTTTCCAAAGGCTTCCCTTTCTTTAGCGTATTGCAAGGCTTCGTCAAAAGCGCATCGAGCTATTCCACAACACTCTGCGGCAACGATAATCCTTTCATTATTAAGGGTACCCAGAATCTGATACCATCCTTTACCTCTTTCACCCAGGATCTGGCTTTTGTGAACCTTTACATCTTCATAAATAACCTCGTAGGTACCCATTGTATGACTACCCAGTTTTTCAAGTTTATTATATGTTATGCCGGGAGTCTTTTTATCTACTAGAAAGATAGTAAGCCCGCGTGTAGGTTTCCCTTCAACATCATCTGTTCTAACAACCAATACAATGGTATCAGCTATATGCATGCCGGTAGTGAAAATCTTTGTGCCATTTATGATAAAATTGTCTCCATCCTCTTTACCTCTTGTCTTGAGTGCATTAAGTATATCCAGTCCTCCACCAGGTTCAGTTAAACCCAAAGCGAAATTAGTCTCGCCTTTAATTAGGAGTGGTAAATGTTTCTCCTTTTGTTCATCATTTCCTTGATGCAAAATCGAATAACCACCAAAAGATACACCCAACAGGTAAGCTAATGCCAGGTCATTGAATCCATAAGATAGTTCTTCTGCAATAAGGGCTTGATCTAACATGCCTCCTGGAGTACCGCCATACTTTTCCGGAAAACCCAAGCCTAATATACCAATTTCACCCAGCTTTTTCCAGAGTTCTGTAGGGAAGTCTTTGCCCGCATTGTCCCATTCTGCTATTTTATCTTTAGGGCACTCTTTTTCTTTAAATTTGCGTATTGTTTCTAAAATCATTTTCTGTTCATCGGTTAATCCAAAATCCATAGCCATAATATCTCTCCTTTCCTTTTGTGAAATAAGTTATTAATTTCAGGTAGTTATATCCTATAGTCGAAGTACATATTTATATGAATGAATACTCATTCATTATTCCTAAGTATTTGAATAGCATTAACTTTATGGTATGTCAAGATTTTTTTTTGTTTTAGTAAATTTCCATGTTGATTTTGAAATATTGATGGGGATTTTTAAAGATTTAGTCAGTGATTTTATAGACTATATCATGTTCTCTCACGCGTTCTTTCACTTTAACACCGATCATTTGTCCAGGAGTTGCTTTTTCTATAGGGTTATTGTCCTCTTGCATAGATGCAATAGTATCTTCAAAATCAGTGGTATGT